>DLXL01000191.1 GCA_003448025.1 Saprospirales bacterium
CACGCACAAGTTGTTATTGATGGCTTGCAACTCGTAAAACATAAATTTAAACGGCGTATCAGCCAGCCGCAGCTCAACAAAATGAGAACAGCTTAAGTGGGAAAGCAGAATTTCGGGAGGGAAGGAATCCAGTTCAGGGTGGTTGTCAATAGCATGATCAAGCTTTTTCACTATGGCCCAGAATAGTTCATTCTGACGATCTCCATATTCATGCAATTTGGGGGACAGTGTCCCCCAAATTTGAGGATAGGTTTGGTAAAATGCCCGACAATCGCGCAATGAACGCTCGTCCAGCCCCTTTACATTATTGATTTTCAAAGATTTAGCAAGAAAAGGCAAAAGTTTGGCGCCATACTGCGCCCTGTCTTCTCCATGTTGCTCATATTCTACGATGTAAAATCCAACCATCCAATTTCGAATGGTCAGCGCACTGTTTACCTGTTGTACTGCAAACTTTTGGGTGAAATCATGTGTGTCTTGAATAACGGATACCAATTGTGTCAGTTGCATAGAAAATATGGTTTTTTGTTTTAAACAGGCGACAAATATAAAACAATTAGTATTTTAAATACAACATAATTTATACAAAATATTTTAAAAATGCACACATTTTTCAGTTACCAAATTGGCTCACCACTAGCGAGCCTCCCGCGCATACCACCCCTTCCTAACCTCCACCAATAACCGTTCTATCTGACTTTTATCCGGCTGGTCCGGCAGCGGCGAGCTTTCAGCCAATGCTTCTATCTCTGCGAGTTTATGCTCTGCACGCTCCATAAGCGCCTCATAGGTATATTTCCCACTCCGTATTTCCAGCAGATCTTCCCGATTGGGCCTCCGCACCTGAAGTTTTCCCTGGCCAAGTATTTCTGCCGCCGTTTCCAGCAGTCTGATGGTGTGCATCATGTTCTTGGCATCGTAGTTTTTACCGTGCTCCAGGGTATTTTGGTAACGCGATTCATTTCGCTGAACCAACCAGTCCTGATACTCCCGGTATTGTCTGCAATGCATGGAATAGCCGTCTTTATTGAACGACAGCAAGGTAAGCGGTTCCATGCCTTTTGGCACGCTGCTCAGGGCTACTTCATTGGCATGGTCTTTTTTTACAACACCTGAAAAGCCCATGGCGCCGGTTTGGTCATAAAACAAGGCATACAAATCCCGCATATTGGGCACGGGCACCAGTCCGCAGTGCTCCTGCAATAACCCCTGATTTTGAAGCCATTGCAAGAGTGGCATAGAGCCCTGGTTAACGGGCACAAAACAAAAATCAAGCGGCGTTTTGCGCGCCGGCTCCATAGGCTGATTGATTTTTTTGTTCAATCCGCGGGCTTTTTTGATTTGGGCAAAAGCAAAACCTGCGAAGGTTTCTTTACAGCGCCTCGACAAAAAATGGTGCTGCAAAAAAGCCTCAAACAAGGGATCGCAATACAAAATACAATCCGGCGGACTGGCCAGCATTTCCAGAATGCCGGGATTGCTTTGATAGAGCAATTCCGCAAAACGCCGGAGTTCGTAATACACCTCGTCGTTTTTCTCGCTGGCCACCTGATCTGTATAGTCCAGACCATAAAAATCGCTTTCCGGCAGGATAAACACGCCCTTCAGGTCCGTATCCGAACCTGGCAAATCCGTACCATAAGCTTTGCTGCCGCTGATACATTCAAACAGCAGCAGCTTACGGGATTTTATATCAGATATGGTTAATCTGTCAGCCATTTTCTAAAAAATTGATCCAGTGGCGCAGTGTTTTGTGGATTGCTTTCCATCGCATCGGCCAGTTCTCTTAGGCGCGCCATTTCCTCTGCTACAAAATGCTGTATCTCTGGCAGCAGCGGCGTGAAGGCGCCTTCCTTGGCCTGTTCCTTGGCTACCCAAAGCTCCTCCACCAATTGGCGCACCGTGGTAGATTCATCCAGTTGGTTCAGCAATGGCCGGAATTGCATGGGCGGCACTGTGCGCTTGTCGGCAGCCCATTTAGCCGCAAGTAACGGCCTGAGCACATAGAAGTACTTTTTGATATTGATTTGATCACCGTCAATACCCGTGTGCATGCTTTTATGGCAAATACCCAGGTAATGATGGATCAGCGTACGCGGATTCAGGTATTCAGCGCCCAATGAAAAAAGCGCCTCCCGAAACCCCGGAACTTCCTGATAAACGATGGGCGATTGCAGCCACTCGTACGGTGTTGCATTGGATTTGTTCAGGAGCCGCAGCAACTTACTTAGTTCCCAGCCACTAAAGTCCAGCACCTCGCCGTCTACCTCCAGCATTTGGGTAAACTGTTCCGGTGGTTCAAACACCGACAAATACCGCTCCTGCGGATGTACAAAAATGTACCGCACATCAAAATCACTGTCTGGAGAGGCAAAGCCCCAGCCACGGCTGCCGGTTTCGCAGGCATACAGGATTTGAAAACCTTCCCGCCTGGCGGTTTGGTGTAGGTGATGGAGGATTTGGGGTGTCATTTGAGGGGTCATTTGAGGGGTCATTTGGGTCATTTGGGTCATTTGAGAGGTCATTTAGGT
>DLXL01000061.1:0-2238 GCA_003448025.1 Saprospirales bacterium
TGACTTCAATGTCCCAAATGACTTCAATGTCCTAAACGCCCTTCCTGATGCCTATTCCACCTCGGAAGTAAAATAAGCGAAATACCGCCAGCTACCAGGTTGTAAAATATCTGAACAGAGAAAAAGGCAATATTGGCGTAGGAAAACCCGTCGCTGCCACTGATGCCATATAGAGCAAGAGAAGCGATAGACAGGGCGTGGAAAGTACCCATTCCACCCGGTGAAGGGATTACAAAACCAAAGGTGCCAAATACAAAAACCATCATAGCAGCGCTCCAACCCAGTTGGGCAGTGGGAGGAAATGCCTTGAGGTTGAACAAGCATTGCAGGTAAAACATCACCCAAATACCCAGGGAGTAAGCTATGAATAGCGCCGGATTTTTCAATTTGAAAACACTTCGGAGGCCATCTAAAAAACCTTTTAGCAGCGTGCCTACTTTACGAAACAGGGCAATTTCCGCAAGCTTTTTCCGTAAACCGTACATCAGCACTGCTACCAGTGCCATAGCTGCCAGCAGGCCCCACACCAACGGATTACTCCATAATCCACCGCCGGAATCCGCTTTTTTATTCTGAGAAAGAAATGCCAGCACGGTATCGCCTTCAAACAAAAAGGCCATTCCAACAACCAGTCCCAGACAAATAAAATCCATTAAACGGTCTACTACCAGGGTTCCCATTACTTTTTCCATGGGTACTTTTTCATAACGTGCCAGCGAACCTGCACGCGCCACTTCGCCCATGCGCGGGATGAACAAATTAGCCAGGTAACTCACCAAAATGGTCATCAGGGAATTGCCGAAACCCACCTTGTATCCCATGGGTTCCAACAACATCTGCCAGCGCCAGGCCCGGAAAATATTACTCGCGGTAAAAGCCATCAACACTGCCAGTATCCACCAGATGTTCACAGTGCCAAAATCCTGTAACAATTTATCCGCCAGACTACACTGATCAGAAGGAATGCCATCGAGCCTGCATTGCTCCTGGAATGCAGCACTCTGACTATTGAACAACCAGGCCATGATGCTCACACCAATGCCCAGGAATAACAAAAACTGAAGGATTTTTTTTATCATGGATAAATGTTCGGGGGCTGCAAAGTTCCGTAATTTCAACGGATACTATACCAGTAGAAGCATTATTCTAATCCTTCAAATACTCCTTTTTAAAATCTTTATACCAGTTCAGCATCTCATTGGCATTGCCCTGCCAATCAAAAATGGCTTCCCAGGTGCTCAGAGGCTCCCAGATGCAGGTGCCTTTGGCGCGCGGTACACTGAATGCAATTTTGTGTACTTCTTCTTTTTTGGCGGAGTATTCCACCACAATGACGTCTTTGTTGAAGCGTTGCACGAGGTCGTGCAGGTTGTCGCGCAGGTCGTCCAGCGTGCCGTGCCATTTGGGGTAATAGGAAAGTCCGATCACATCGAAATGCACGCCGCGGCGAAGCATATTCTCCACAAAAAATACCGATTCGTCGTTCTGGCCGCCCAGGGCCATGTGCAGCATCATCACCGTGGCAGGTTCCACGGCTTTCACCGCCGCTGTGCCGGCGCAGAGCAGCTGTGCCAGGCTATCCGGATGCGCCACGGAGCCTTCGGGCCATACGATGCCGTGGTTGATCTCGTTGCCCACCTGCACCATATCGGGGGAAGTGCCCTGTTCTTTGAGTTGGCGCATCACCTCGTAGGTGTAGTCGTACAGGGCTTTTTTCAGGTCTTCGAAGGGCAGGTTTTCCCAGGCTTTGGGTTTGTACTGCTTGCCCGGATCTGCCCAGTAGTCGCTGTAATGGAAGTCGAGCAACAGCTTCATGCCGGCTTTTTTCACCCGTTTGGCCATGGCCTTGGTGTGTTCCAGGTCGCAGAAGCCTTCTTTGGGTGAATAGCCGTCTGGCAAAGCCGGATTGTGGAAAACCCGCAGTCGCACATAGTTGAATCCGTGCGCTTTCAGGCTTTCAATGGCGTCTACCTCCTGGCCATCCTCCTTGAATTTGATGCCTTTGGCCTCCAATTCCGGCAGGAAGGAGATATCGGCCCCGATCATTTTGTCTACCGGTCGCGCCTGGGCGGTTGCGCCCGTGAGCGTGTATTTTGGATCAATGTGAACGGCCCGGAGGTTTTCCGGAGCAATGGTGAGGATATCTGTTTCGCCTTTCCACAGGTTGGGTGAGCGGGCTTCGAGGTGAATGAGATCGGGCTTGAGGCCGGATTGCACGATGATCTGACATTTTCCGTT
>DLXL01000061.1:2468-4257 GCA_003448025.1 Saprospirales bacterium
TCCGGCCTTCGCCGCGCAGGTGTAACTCAATGAGGTTGTTGGCGTCCGGCACCTCGCGACCCTCGTTGTCCAGCACCGATACATTGATCACCGTGGCATCCTGCCCGTCGGCCAGCATGGTGGTTTTGTAGGGGGCGAGCACGATCTCGCTGGGCATGCGGGTGCTCTCCATGCGGGCTTTCAGGAGCCGGCCTTTTTTATACCCGATGGCTTCGAGCTTGCCGGGTTCGTAGGTTACAGTCCAGTTCAGGTGACTGTTGCGGGGCATGGTTTTCCTGCCCAGGGAGCGGTTGTTGAGGAACAATTCCACCGAATCGGCGTTGGAATTTACCCAGACTTCGATGGGTTGGCCGCGTTTTTCGGGCCAGTTCCAGTGGGGGGAAAGGTGCAGGACGTCCTTATCGGTCCACCAGGATTGATAGTAGTAGTAGATGTTTTTGGGGAAACCGCACATGTCCATGATGCCGAAATGGGAATTGATGTTTGGCCAGACAAACGGAGTGGGTTCGCCGCGGTAATCCAGTCCGGTCCACACAAAACCGCCCAGCCAGAAATCGTTTTCTGCTGCCAGTGGCCACCAGGTTTCGGCGGTGCTGGCCCACCAGGGCGCTGTGATGTCCTGATCCGGCAGGTAGCCGCGAATGCTGTCTTTTTCATACTGCCCGCGGGTGGTAACGGTGCTGCCCATCTCTGTGCCGATGATGGGTTGTGTGGGGTGATCGCGGTGGTAATCGGCCACAGCGTATTGCCGGTAATTGAAGCTGCGAACCGGAACGGCTTCGTTGACGCCCTGATACACATTGGCCACATCTGCGGCGTAAGTAGACAGGCGGGTGGGATCCAGTTGGCGTTGTTTTTTCAGCAAGGTTTCGGCGATGCGTTTGCCGGTGGGTGTGGTGTGTATCCAGCCTTCTTCATTGCCGATAGACCACATGAACACGCAGGTACGGCTGCGGTCGCGCCGGAGCAGGCGTTCAAACTGATCCATGTACTCCGGGCCGCTGTTGAGGAGCCGGGTTTCGTCCATCACCAGCATACCGAGGCTGTCGCAGGCGTCGAGCAGCTCCGGGGTGGGTGGGTGGTGACTGGTTCGGTAGGCGTTTACGCCCAGGTTTTTGAGCAATTTGATGCGGTAATATTGCAGATAATCCGGCAGGGCCGCGCCTACACCGGCGTGATCCTGGTGACAATTGACGCCCTGGATCTTGATTTTTTTGCCGTTCAGCAGCAGTCCGTCGGGTTTTACCTCAATGCTGCGGAAGCCGAACTTCAGCACCTGCCGGTCCACCACCTTCCCGCCTTTTTTCAGCAACACTTCGATGCGGTGCAGGTAGGGGCGGTCGAGTTCCCAGCGGATGGGGTTGTACACTTTCAGCACGTGTTTGGAAATGCTGTTTTGGCCAGGCTCCAGGCGCAGGTTTTGGACTTTGCTTTTGGCCACAAAATGTCCATCCCGATCATGCAGAAGCACCTCCGTACTGAGGTCGGCGGCGCTGGCGCCATCGTTCACGAGTTCGGTTTCTACGGTGAGGGTGGCATAATCGCCCAGAAAATCGGCATGGGCAAAAATACCGTCGGGCGCCACGTGCAGGTCTTCGAAGGTGTGCAGCCAAACGTGGCGGTAGATGCCGGCGCCTTCATAAAACCAGCCCTCGTATTGGGTGGCATCCACGCGCACCACCACTACATTCTCGCGCTCGAACCACAGAAAATCTGTGATATCGTATGCATTAAAGATCTAGACACAAGCAATTTGGCGCAGGGAAGTACCGTGGGTCCACGGATCAGC
>DLXL01000229.1:0-4316 GCA_003448025.1 Saprospirales bacterium
GGAAATGATGAATATGGCGCCCCTCTCGCGCGAGGTGTGTACCTTTACCGAGTGAAAGTGCGTGGTACGGATACTTCCGGAACTGCCACCCCCACCCAAAGTGATTTTGAAAAACTGGTTATCTTAAAATAATTTGTGGAAAACATTTGCACAAGATTAAACAAAAAATATTGTGTGGATCCGCAACACCAAAACGTTACAACTAAATTCACCGCTTATCATGAAGAAATTACTTGCACAGTCGCTTTTCACGGCGGCTTTGACGCTGATGGGAACGGCCTTGTATGCACAGCTTGAGCCTAAATGCGTTAATGGAAATAATCCGATTACTGGAGAACGATGCGCAAATGCGGTAACCTCTGCCGTTCCTTTTCTTCGCATCGTACCTGACGCTCGTGGCGGCGCGATGGGTGATGTAGGTATTGCTACCTCTGTAGACCCGAATGGCATGCATTACAATCCTTCAAAACTGGCGTTTGCAGATAAAAACGTGTCTATTTCAGCCACGTATACTCCATGGATGCGCAATCTTGGCCTGAATGATGTTTATCTGGCTTATCTATCTGGTTATTACCGCATTGATAAATTTCAGGCTGTCGGAGCCAGTCTTCGCTATTTTTCCTTAGGTGACATTGAGTTTACCGACGAAACCGGCCAGTCTTTGGGACAGGGCCGCCCGAACGAGTTTGAGTTCAGCGGTGCATATGCACGTAAATTGACGCCTAAATTTTCCGCTTCTGTTGGTGCAAAATTCATCTACTCCAATCTGGCTACCGGCCGGGTGGTAGAAGGCAATGAAATCAAGCCTGGTATTGCTGGTGCTGCAGATATTTCCTTTACCTACAAAACGCCTGTAAAATTTGGCGATAATAAAGGGGAATTCACTTTTGGTACTGCTATTTCCAATATCGGTTCCAAAATTACCTATACCAATTCTGTAAACCGGGATTACATTCCGACCAACCTTGGTATTGGTGGCGCGTTGAAGGTTCAATTGGATGAATACAACTCTATTACCTTCACAACAGATTTCAATAAGTTGCTGGTACCAACGCCTCGCCCGGATCTTGGCGATGCAGACGGCGATGGCCAGGTAGATTACAAACAATACTCTCCTGTACGTGGTATTTTTAAATCTTTTGGTGATGCTCCTGGTGGTTTCTCTGAAGAAATGAAAGAGATTACCTTAGGTGTGGGCGCAGAATACTGGTATGACGATCAGTTTGCCGTTCGCATTGGTCACTTCCGCGAACACTACTCAAAAGGCAACCGCAAATACTTCAGTGTAGGTTTGGGTGTGAAGTACAATATTTTCGGTTTGAACTTCAGCTACCTGGTGCCAACCAGCAATCAGCGCAACCCATTGGATAACACCTTGCGTTTTTCTCTTTTGTTTGACTTTGAAGCATTTGAGGGCGACGACGAATAATAGTCTTTCCATTTCTTTCGTTTGAAAAGCGAGCCGTCTCTTTACTGTGGCGGCTCGCTTTTTTCTTTCTTTTTGTATGAAACCACTTCTTTCTCTTTTATTGCTTTTTACTGTCAGCCTTTGTTTTGCCCAAAACTACCACTACTTCGAGTTGGAGAAACTTCCAGCGTTCATCAATTCTTCCAGCGATGAAATAACGCCTGTTCCAAGTCGCGAATATCGCACCCTTTATTTCACCCGGGTAGGCTATCCGGAGTTTGACAGAACCTTATTCATAGACAGTGTGGATATGGCGTTGAAGTTATCTCCTGAAAAATATCCTGCCGCCCTGGCTGATGTTTATTCCCAAATTGCCAACAAAAAAATCATCCAGCCAGAGCGCTCCGCCTTTAACCAGGATATCTGGATTGCACGAGGAGATTCTTTTGATTTTAAGGAGGTGTCACATCCGGGATATCCGCTCAACAATGCCCTGCCCAACAGCATGGTAACCATTACCCCGGATCCCAACGCATTTTATGTGATCAATCAATTTGAGCGGAACGGGAACATGGATCGTGGGTTTTCATTGGTTAGGCGCACAGCCGACAGTGTTGGCTGGAGCTTTCCTACACCTATTCAAATCAAGGATTATTATACCATTACTTCTGATGTAAGTCTTACCATGAGTTTTGATGGAAAGGTGCTGATACTATCCGCTATACGTTCGGACTCCAGAGATATGGATCTGTATGTATGTTTCAAGGAAGGCGAAAACAAATGGAGTACACCACAGCACTTGGGCAATGTAATTAATTCAGACCGCAGGGAAACAACCCCTTACTTGTCGGAAGACAATGAAACCTTATTCTTTTCATCGGCGCGTACCGGTGGAATTGGAGGAAATGATTTGTACACTTCCCGGCGCCTGGATGATACGTGGAAAAACTGGTCGTCTCCAGCTTTACTCTTTGACCCCATGAATTCAAAGTATGACGACAGTCAACCTTACTTCAATATGAGTTCCGGGTATTTATACTTTAGTTCCAGGCGGGAAGGCAACAGCGATATTTATCGGGTTCGGATTGCCCCACCCCAGGCAACAGAGTTGGAAGTAGTAGGGAGGGTACTCCATGCAAACACCAGGGAGTTAATTACAGGATCTCGAATTTACTATGGCGCCAAGGGAGATCCGCACAACGTATTAATAGCACCAGATGGCACATTCAGGTTGAAAATCCCCAAAGGTGTAAAGTTTGACCTCATTCCGGAGAAGGGTGGTTTTGCCGGGCAGACGGAGGAAATTCTATTTCGCAGGGATTACTATTACTTCCGCGAACAGTATATAGACTTACTGCTCAACCCTCTGGAGGTAAATGCTAAAATTGAACTACGACCCATTTATTTCCAGCAATCCAAAGCTATCATCCTGGAAGAGTCTTATGGAGAAATGGAGCGGCTCGCTACCCTGCTTCTGGAAAGTCCAAAATTACATATACGCATTGAAGGACACACCGATAATATTGGCAGGGCTGAGGACCTGCAACAATTATCAGAAGAAAGAGCTCAGGCCATGAAGGCGTATTTGGTACAAAAGGGAATCTCTGCTTCCCGTATTGAAACCCTTGGGCACGGCGCCAAATTTCCAATAAACAGCAATGACACAGATGAATCCAGAGCAAAAAACCGAAGAGTGGAAATTGTGATCACTAAGGTGTAATTATACCGTACAAACAAAACAGCCCTTTGTTCCACGTGGAACAAAGGGCTGTTTTGTTTGTACGCTTGTTCCACGTGGAACATCATTGCTGTTTCACAGCCCTTATTCTTTTCTGTATCTTTGTTACTTCAATTATCCTCTTATGCAGATCCAGAATTTTATCAACGGAAAATTCGTTCAAGCACAGTCCGGCCAAACGCTACAAAACTATAATCCATCTATTGGGGAGTCTTTTGGTACACTACCAGACTCCAATGCAGATGATGTTGCAGCTGCCTGGCTGGCTGCAAAAGAAGCCTTCCCAGCCTGGGCTCAGACTTCTCTGGAGGAGCGGCATGATATTCTTCGGGGTATTTCTGATGGCATACTCCAAAATTTAAACAGGTTAGCGGAGGCTGAAAGTATGGATTCTGGCAAAACACTGCATACCTCGCGCACCATTGATATTCCCCGGTCGGCTCTGAATTTTAAATTTTTTGCTACAGCTTTACTGCACTTTGCGTCAGAGAGTCATTATGCACCAGGAGCGATAAGCTATACTTTACGTCAGCCGCTTGGAGTGGTGGGCTGTATTTCCCCCTGGAATCTTCCTTTGTATCTTTTTACCTGGAAAATTGCTCCGGCACTTGCCGCCGGAAATTGCGTGGTGGGTAAGCCCTCAGAGGTTACTCCGCTCACCGCATACCTACTTGGCGATATCTGTAATGCTGCCGGATTACCTCCGGGTGTGTTGAATATTGTGCATGGATTAGGCCCCAAGGTAGGAGAGGCAATTGTGAAACACCCAGGCATAAAGGCCATTTCCTTTACCGGTAGTACCCGGGCCGGAGAAGAAATTGCCAAAATAGCGGGTCCTATGTTTAAAAAGACCAGTCTTGAATTAGGTGGTAAAAACCCAAATCTGATCTTCGCTGATTGTGATTATGAAAAAATGTTGGAGACTACCGTACGCTCTTCCTTCAATAATCAAGGTCAAATATGCCTGTGCGGATCCCGTATTTATGTAGAAAAAAGTCTTTACTCCAGATTTAAAAAAGACTTTTTGGAAAGAGTCTTATCCTTAAAAGTGAGTCATCCTTCTGACCCCTCTGCCAATCTTGGGGCGGTAGTATCTAAAACTCACTTTGAAAAAATAATGAGTTGTATAGAGTTGGCCAAGGAGGAAGGAGGGCAAATCCTTACCGGTGG
>DLXL01000229.1:4441-7655 GCA_003448025.1 Saprospirales bacterium
GACGAATCCTTACCGGTGGTCATCCTATTTCTCTTCCTTCGCCGTACGATAAAGGATGGTATATAGCCCCTACGGTTATAGAAGGTTTAGGTGCTCAGTGCCGTACAAACCAGGAAGAAATATTCGGACCCGTAGTAACTATCCAGCCTTTTTCTTCAGATGCAGAAGCTTTAGAGTTGGCAAATTGTACCCCCTATGGTTTAAGTGCTACCGTTTGGACCAATAATCTCCAGCGCACGCACTACCTTTCTCAACACCTTCAGGCCGGTATTGTATGGATCAATACCTGGATGTTGCGGGATTTGCGCACCCCTTTTGGCGGGGTAAAACAGTCTGGTGTGGGAAGAGAAGGTGGTTGGGATGCCCTGCGATTCTTTACGGAAACAAAGAATATTACTTTTGGAATGTAACGCCTGCAGATGAGAGTGGCTGCCAAATTGTCTATGGCATAATTATAGCCATAGGTATGAAGTGAAAGTACCGCCCGCTTTTTTTCATCCATTCTCTATCTATCATGCTCGAATTTCTATCTACAGAAACGGGATCTAATGGTTCTGCTTCTGTGTCCGGTACCTCTATTGACAAGGATGGTGCATTACTGGACACCTACTCCCGAACTGTTTCCGGGGTAGCCCGTCAGGTAAGTGGCGCTGTGGTACACCTCAAAGTACAAAAACCAAATCCTAAACCTAACCGTCAGCCTACGTCTCAAAACCCTCAGAACGGTGGTTCCGGAAGTGGTTTTGTGATTAGCACTGACGGATTTGTCGTGACAAACAGTCATGTCGTAAATGGCGCTTCCCACATTGAAGCCAGCCTCCCTGATGGCCGAAGCTTCCATGCCAGGCTGATTGGCGATGATCCTGCTACCGATATTGCGGTAGTTAAAATTGACGGCGATAACCTTACCCCCACCCGATTTGCCGACAGCAGTAACCTACAGGTTGGTCAAATTGCGATTGCCATTGGGAACCCTTATGGGTTTCAATACTCGGTTACAGCTGGTGTAGTAAGTGCGCTTGGGCGTACCCTTCGCACGCAAAGTGGACGTTTGATTGATGATGTTATTCAGACCGATGCTGCTTTAAATCCAGGAAACTCCGGTGGTCCATTGGTAGATTCTTTTGGGCAAGTCATTGGGGTAAACACTGCAGTGATACTTCCAGCTCAAGGTCTTTGTTTTGCAGTAGCATCCAATTTGGTTAAATACGTGGTAGGAAAACTAATCCTGGAAGGTCGGGTACGAAGAGGAATATTGGGTATTGGCGCACAAGCTGTTCCACTTCCAGCAAAGTGGTTGAACGCTTTGGAAGTTCCAACGAAGGGTGGCATTCAGATACAAAGTGTAGAATCAGGCGGACCAGCAGACAACGCCGGTCTCCGATCCGGAGATGTAATGCTTCAATTTGAAGGGAAGCCCGTTGATACCATCGATGCTTTACACAAGGCATTGGACGAATCCAGCATCGGTCGGAATATTACACTTTGGGTATTACGTGACGGGCAATTAAAAAGTCTGGTGGCAGTGCCTATGGAAATGAGGTAGGTTGTTTAAAGTCATTTAGGTCATTAGAGTCATTTATAAAGGTCATTTATAAAGGTCATTTATAAAGGTCATTTATAAAGGTCATTTATGGGTCATTATGCTATTAATAACCCATAATGACTCAAATGACCCAAATGACTCAAATGACCTAAATGACTCAAATGACTCAAATGACTTTAATCCCCCTTACATTTACGGCAAATTCACCAACCACTTTTTGTTGAAAATGCCGAACAAAATCAACCGCCGTTCCTTTCTTCAGAACACTGCTTTGGCCAGTGCCGCGCTGGCTTTGCCTCATTTATCCCATGCAGAAAACGAATCTCCACAGGTAAACATTTTGAATCCATCAACCTTAAAATCAAAACTCCGAATAGGTTTCATCGGGGTTGGGTTAAGGGGGCAGAACCATGTTGAAGCTGCATTACTTCGGGATGATTGTGAAGTGGCTGCCATTGCAGATCCTGATCAGCGCATGTTAGCGGATACCCTGAAAATGATTGATGAAAAAGGAAAGAAGAAGCCGGATATTTACGATAAGGGAGACTATGACTATCTGCGATTATTGAAAGACAAAAGTATTGATGCGGTGGTTATTGCCACTCCCTGGGAATGGCATACTCAACAATGTGTTGCAGCCATGCAAGCCGGCAAGTATGTGGCAACAGAAGTATGCGGCGGCTTTTCTTTGGATGAATGCTGGCAACTGGTGAATACACACGAAGCTACCGGTTCACATCTTATGTTCCTGGAAAATGTATGTTACCGTCGGGATGTAATGGCCATCTTACAAATGGTACGCGAAGGATTGTTCGGAGAACTCATTCATTTGGAAGGCGGATACGAACATGATTTGAGAGGTGTTAAATTTAATGATGGTGTAACACCATATGATTCAGGTGCAGAGTTTGGTGAAAAAGCATACTCAGAAGCCAAGTGGCGTACCAAACATTCTATCCATAGAAATGGCGACCTCTATCCTACTCATGGTGTCGGGCCAGCCGCTATGATGATAAATATCAATCGAGGAAATAGATTTCTCTATCTCACTTCTATATCCAGTAAATCCAGAGGTTTGCATGATTATGTAGTAAACCATCCAAAAGGGGGACCTGATCATCCAAGTGCAAAGGTACAATTCAATCTCGGCGACAAGGTGACTACCATGATCAAGTGCTCCAACGGAGAAACCGTCATGCTTTCTCATGACACCAATTTAGCACGTCCTTACTCTCTGGCTTTCCGGGTACAGGGTACAAGAGGTATCTGGATGGATGTAAATAAAAAGTTGTTCATCGAAGGACAAACTGAAGCGCACCGCTGGACGGATGCCAAATCATGGCTGGAAAAATATGACCACCCACTATGGAAACGCTATGGCGCCGATGCCAAAGCTGCCGGGCATGGAGGTATGGATTATTTTGTGTTCCACCATTTTGTAGAATCCGCCAAGCGGAATGAGGCGCCACAAATAGATGTGTATGATGCAGCAACCTGGCTGGCCATTACCCCTTTATCTGAAGCAAGTATTGCCACGGGAAGCAGTCCTCAGGCTTTTCCTGATTTTACGCGTGGACGCTGGACTGAACGCAGAGCAGACTTTGCGTTCGGCGACGCTTATTGAACGCGAATTAGAACGCGGATTTTTTTTTTAGAACGCGGATGACG
>DLXL01000546.1 GCA_003448025.1 Saprospirales bacterium
CGTTCATCGTTCATCGTCCATCGTAACATCGTTCATCGTCCACTATTCTATTTATCGTGTCAAAAAAAGATTCTTTTGTTTCGGCCATTCAGGCTGGATATCAATTTTCCGGTACCAGCATTGTTTTGGGCGGCGCTATGCTGGATGCCCAGGCTATTCCAGGGCTTCAAGTGAAGGTTCCGTTGCGCAGCATGAACCGCCATGGGCTTATTGCCGGGGCTACAGGTACAGGCAAAACCAAAAGTCTTCAGGTGATTGCAGAGCAACTGGCTGCAAATGGTGTATCCTGCCTCTTAATGGATATAAAAGGAGACCTTAGTGGTATCGCTATGTCTGGCACTGATAACCCTAAAATCACAGAACGTGCCGGTAAAATCGGGATTTCCTGGCATGCCCACGGGAATTCGGTTGAGTTTTTGACCCTCTCCGGCGAAAAAGGCGCCCGCCTTAGAGCCACGGTAAGCGAGTTTGGTCCGGTTCTGTTCTCCAGGATTCTTGGTTTGAACGACACGCAGGGTGGGGTAGTGGCAGTGGTGTTTAAATACTGTGATGACCGCAATCTCCCATTGCTAGATCTTAAAGACTTCAAGAAAGTGCTTCAATATCTGGGCAATGAAGGCAAGGCAGAAATAGAGGCCGAATTCGGGCAGTTCAGCAGCGCTACTGCAGGAACAATCCTGCGTAAAGTGGTAGAGCTTGAACAACAGGGCGCAGAAACTTTTTTCGGTGAAATATCCTTTGATGTACAAGATCTTGTTCGGCTGGATGAAAATGGCAGGGGAGTGATCAGCATTGTTCGTCTGACCGATATCCAGGACCGGCCAAAACTGTTTAGCACGTTTATGCTGCAAATGCTGGCTGAAATTTATGCCTCTTTCCCGGAAAAAGGCGATGTAGAGCAGCCTGAGTTGTGTATCTTTATAGATGAGGCGCACCTGGTATTTCAGGAGGCAAGCGCTGCGCTGATGCAGCAAATGGAAGCCATCATCAAGTTGATTCGTTCCAAAGGTGTGGGCATATATTTCATTACCCAAAATCCGGCTGATATTCCGGAAAGCGTATTGGCGCAGTTGGGTATGAAAGTACAGCACTCGCTCCGCGCGTTTACGGCCAAAGACCGCAAAGCCATCAAACTGGCGGCGGAAAACTATCCGATAACCGAATATTATGAAACAGAAGACCTGTTGACCAATCTGGGTATCGGTGAAGCCATTGTGAGTGTGTTGAATGAAAAAGGTATTCCCACGCCGCTGGCGCACACGCTTATGCGCGCACCCGAAAGCAGGATGGACATCCTGACACCAACCGAAATAGACGGCATCATTGGGCGTTCAGCGCTGGCCAGAAAGTATAACCAGGAGGTAGACCGCGAAAGTGCGTATGAAATTCTGAATGGCAAAATTGCGGAAGCACAGGAAATGCAGGCTGAGCAGCAGCAAAAAACGGTAGAAGCCAAACGGGAAAAGGAAGAGCCTACCATGATCGAAACCATTGCCAAAGATCCGCTTGCCCGCCAGATTGGTCGCACAGTAGCCAGAGAACTCACCCGGGGACTGCTTGGGGTGTTGGGCTTGGGTGGTGCAAGCAGGTCTACGCGGAAAAAGACCAGCTGGTTTTGATGGTTTATTGAGGTGCGGAGGATTTTTTACCGCAGAGGCGCAGAGGGTGATAAGCGGAGGCTGCATCAATAGTCATTTTCTTGTTTTTAAAGCAGATACGGTGAGATGCAGAGAGATTGATAACCAATTATCTATACCTCTCCGTCGCTGCGGTAAAAATTATTTTTGAGACAGCCTCCGCTTCTCACCCTTAATGTATGCACAGAAAACGGGTCGAAAGCCCCTGTCCTGTTTCCAGTGTCACCAGAAACAATCCATTCGCCAAAACATCTTCAGGGATTTGGAATTGATTTTGGCCAGATTGGTAGGTGATATGCTGGGTCCAAACCAGTTGCCCGGTAAGATTGGACACCCGGATAGCGCCATTTCCGTCTTCAGGTGATTCCAGGAAAAGGGTTGTAGCGGTAGTGCTGGGATTGGGGTGGAGTTGGAAATCCAGATTCCGACCTTCCGGCATATTTACCGCAGCGTTTGAAGGAATAATAATGATGTGGCCGTTTCCAAACAGGCTGGAATCCCAAACATTTTGGGAGTAGGCATTATAGGCTTCGTTGCCGCCGCTACCAGGTAGACCGCATCCGCTTGCTAAAGAAATATCTGTACTATTTCCAGGCATTGGAATTACTTTAAAACAGATGGAGGCTATGGTATCGCCATCCGGTTTGGTAACTCCAATACCAGCGGGATCTGACCAACCCATCCATAAACAATGATTGTTTTGGTGCCAGAAATCCAATGCTGTCCATCCTGTCAGTTGAAGGTTTTCGACATGGTCAAAATCAACCACGTTTTCATCCCATCCAAGTATCACCTGGAACGAAACAATCTTGTAAAAATCATGAACCTTCAAATTCAGGCATACCACCTGATTCGGGGCAGCTGTGGCAGTGTCGAACGAAAAATGAAAATTGGAGGATTGCCCGAAGGCGTTTCCGGGTTGCAGCAAGATGGCAAACCCCAGGACGAGTAATTGGGAAAATTTCATGTTATCGGCAGATTTGTGGATTAATAATGCTTATCAATCCACAAATCCAATGCCTGTAACAAGAAAATGCCGTGAATATGTCACATTACTGCACACTCAACACCTGGCTGCTTACTTCCTGCCCATTTTTAAGGCTCACCTGATAGGCGCCTTTCATTTTGAGGGCTGCTGCCGGGATGTCAAAAATATTTTCACCGGCCTTTACGGTAATTTTTTGTTCAAAAACGGTACGTCCGGTTGCATCAGTTACCATTATCAGGCGTTGGCCTGCCTGGGCAACAGTAAAGCTAACACGAGAGCCTGCAGAAGTGGGATTAGGACTCAATTGGAATGCTTGCGCAGGCTTATTATTCAAGTCGTTCAACGCCGTGGTGGCATTGGGCTCAACGATTTCTACAGAACCCGCTACACTCAAATTCGGATTCCAGGCATTTTCCAGCTGGGCATTATAGGCTTCTGCACCTCCGGCAGTAGGGTGAAAACCCTCGCTGCCAGCTGTGATCTCTGTTCTGGTTCCCACCACAGAAATGGCTTTGAAGCATACCTCAGCCAGGGCTGCGCCATTTGGTTTGCTTTGAGACTTGCCGGAAGGGTCAGCCCAGCCCACCAGCAAGCGATTGGGAGCAACCAGATTGAAACTCGTAGCCGTAAGGCCAGGTAATTGAAAGTTTTGGGTATGGTCGTATTTCAGTACGTTGGCATCCCATGTCAGGGAATATTGATAGCTCAGGATATGATCGAAGCCCTGAGCAAACAGCGGCACACAAACTACCTGGTTGGGTGCAGCTTCTTTTTTGTCTATTGCCACGCCAAATTTCTGGTTTTGGGCAACAAGGATATGGGTGGCAAGGCAGGCTGTGAGTATTACAAGCGTTTTGCGCGATAAGATCATCATACGGAGTCATTTAAAGATTAACAGACCACAAATATCGCACAAAGAAAGTGCCATTTGTATACGTAATGCATTCTTTTACGAATTGCTAACAATGGCAAATCTTGTTGCAAACGGCGCCCATAGTGGTCTATTAGTCTAAACTTCCTGTGTTCCAAACACAACCCAGTACTTTTGTCGTTGTAAATAAAAAGGGGAAACCGTTAGGTTGTACCCATATTGTTTTAACAAAAGTTTGATCATTAAATTTTTTTCACAAACATGAATGTTAAAAAAGGACTTCTCGTGGCGATTGCCTGCCTTCCCGGTCTGGTATTGTCTGCGCAGAGCAAAGCCCCTGAACACTGGTTCAACCTTGATCCAACCACTGATAAAGTAAATGGTACTGGTGGAGATGAGGCACTTAAGATGTTGAAAAACAAAAACAAAAAAAGCCAAACCATCATTGTAGCGGTATTGGATTCCGGTGTAGAAGTAGACCACGAAGATCTGAAAGATGTTATGTGGGTAAATCCGGGTGAAATTCCTGGAAACGGCAAAGACGATGATAATAACGGTTACGTGGATGATATCCACGGCTGGAATTTCCTTGCCGGTCCGGGTGGAAATGTAAACCACGAAACACTGGAGCTTACCCGCGAATACGCGCGTCTGAAAAAGCGTTTTGACGGCACCGATCCTAAAAATCTCCATGGTGATGCTGCCGAAGAGTACAAGTACTGGCAAAAAGTTAAAGAAGACTTTGAATCGCAGCGTGCAGAAGCTGTTGCCGGTATGGAAAATGCAACCAAGCAGCTAAAGCCTATCGAAGACGCCTTCAATGCAGTAGAAAAGGCACTCAACGGCAAGGAATTTAATGCCGAAAATGTAGCCGCTATCAAAACGGATGGCAATGAAGAGTTGAAAAAGCAGGTAGAAATGATCAAAATGGTCATGGCGCAGGGACTCTCCTCCCGCCAGGATCTGGATGATGCCAAAAAGCAGGCATCTGAATTTTTCTACAATCAGGTTGAATACCAATTGAATCCTGATTTGAATGAGCGCGCCAAAGTGGGAGATGATCCAAACGATCTTACCAACCGTTTTTATGGTACCAACGAATATGAAGGTCCTGATGCTTTCCACGGAACTCACGTTGCCGGTATCATTGCTGCAAACCGCAATAATAACATTGGTATTAAGGGCGTTGCCGATAATGTAAAAATCATGACCGTTCGCTGCGTACCCGACGGCGACGAGCGCGACAAAGACGTAGCCAATGCTATCTACTACGCAGTTGATAATGGCGCGAGCGTAATCAATATGTCGTTTGGTAAGGGTTACAGCCCGCACAAATGGTACGTTGACCAGGCTATGCGTTACGCAGCAGAACACGATGTGTTGTTGGTGCATGCCGCAGGCAACAGCAGTGCCAATAATGATAAAGAAGGCAACTTCCCGAATGATGAGTTGCAAAAGCCAATCAAGAAAGGTTTGTTTGGAAAGGAAAAGCGCATTTCTACCTGGATGGAAATTGGCGCTTTGAACTGGCGTTCCGGTGAGAAGCGTGTTGCCTCTTTCTCTAACTACGGTAAGAAGAATGTAGACCTGTTCTCTCCTGGTGTTGCGCTTCAGTCAACGGTTCCAGATGGAAAATATGGTCCGGCCAGCGGTACATCCATGGCAAGCCCGGCTGCTGCAGGCGTTGCTGCTGTGATTCGTTCTTATTATCCTGAACTCTCTGCTGTTCAGGTAAAGCATATCATGGAAGCATCTGTGGAGAAGCAGGATGGCGAAGTGCTCAAGCCAGGTACCACAGAAAAGGTGAAGTTCTCTGAGCTTTGTGTAAGCGCTGGTACTGTTAGCGCTACTAAC
>DLXL01000341.1 GCA_003448025.1 Saprospirales bacterium
ATCCTTCGTGCCTCAGGATGACAATCCGCGTTCTACCCCGCGTTCTACCCCGCGTTCCTATTTGGGGATGGTTTTGAGTTGCTCCTGAATTTCTCTTAATCGTTCTTTTTTAAGGGAATCAACCAGGCCAGGTAGTACCGTCGTTTGAGCCACTATACAAAGGCTGTCGTATTTCTTTTGCGCCAGGGCTACATGAGCGTTGGCAATAGAATCAATGCGGCTACGGGTTTCCGCGTCCAGAGGTGCACTGTTATTGCCACAGCCAGACATCAGACCGGCTGCCAAAAAGAATACCAGGTAGCATTTTTTGTCAAACATGGGTAAAGTGCCTTTCGCAAGGAAACAGCCTTAAAACTCAGCGCTTCCCGGATATCTGGGGAATGCAATAACGTCGCGGATATTGGTCATGCCAGTTACAAACAGAATCAGGCGCTCAAAGCCCAAACCAAATCCGGCATGCGGGCAGGAGCCAAATCGACGAGTATCCAGGTACCAGGAAAGTTCGTGCTCCGGTATATGCATATCGTGCATCCGACTAACCAGTCGATCGTAACGTTCTTCACGTTGAGAGCCGCCAACAATTTCGCCAATACCCGGGAAAAGGATATCCATGGCAGAAACGGTTGGGCCGGGAACCCCTTCCTTAGGCTCATCCTGGCGCATATAAAACGCTTTGATAGCCGCCGGGTAGTTGGTAAGGATTACCGGTTTTTTGAAGTGCTTTTCAACTAAATAGCGTTCATGTTCGCTTTGAAGGTCGGTACCCCAGCCTTCCACTGGATACTGAAATTTGCCCTTTTTGTTAGGGGTAGAATTTCTCAAAATATCGATCGCCTCGGTATAGGTAAGTCGAACGAATTCATTATCAATTACAAAACGGAGTTTGTCCGTCAGGTTCATCTCGCTGCGCTGATCCTGCGGTTTGCTTTTTTCTTCCTCGATCAGGCGCTCTTCCAGAATCTTGAGGTCGTCGGCACAATGCTCCAGCGCATAACGAATCACATACTGGAGCATTTCTTCAGCCAGTTGCATATTGTCTTGCAGATCGTAGAAGGCCATTTCCGGCTCGATCATCCAGAATTCTGCCAGGTGGCGGGTGGTGTTGGAATTCTCTGCGCGGAAAGTTGGTCCGAACGTATAGATATCTCCAAGAGCGGTTGCCGCGAGTTCGCCCTCCAACTGACCAGATACCGTCAGGTTGGTGCTGCGACCAAAAAAGTCTTTGCTGAAATCAATGTCGCCTGATTCTGTGCGTGGAAGTTTGTCGAGATCCAGTGTAGTAACGCGGAACATTTCGCCGGCGCCTTCAGCATCGCTTGCGGTGATCACCGGGGTGTGGATGTAATAAAACCCCTTGTCGTTAAAAAATTTATGAACCGCAAACGCCAGGGTGTGTCGGATCCGAAACACAGCAGCGAATGTATTGGTTCGGAAACGCAGGTGTGCATTTTCGCGCAGGAATTCCAGCGTTTGGCGTTTGGGCTGTAGCGGAAATTCATCCGGATTACAATCACCGAGAATTTCCACAGAGTTAGCCTTTACCTCCACCTTTTGACCTTTGCCCTGACTTTCAATCAGTGTTCCGGTAGCTGCAATGGCGGCGCCAAACTTGATTCGGGCAAGAGTTTGTTCGTCTGTATTTTCAAAATCCACCACCACCTGTAAATTATGGGCAGTGGAGCCATCATTGAGGGCAATAAACTGGTTGTTTCGGAAGGCTTTAACCCACCCTTTAACAGTAATTTCTTTTCCTACAGGCTCTGTGCGCAGGACCTCGGCGATTTTGATACGTTTCATGCTAGTATTAAGTCCAATTTGTCCCAAAAAGTTTCAGGACCTTTCCAAGAAACCGCAAAAGTAGATGTTTCCCCGGACTTTTCAAGCGGAGTGATGGAACGATGGACGATGAACGATGGGATGTTTGCCAGGCTTTACGTTCGGATCTTGTAAAAATCGTTCCATCGTTCATCGTTATTCAATCTTCAATGTTTTCACCTCTCCGGTGGGGGTTACGAGCATAAATTCTTTTTTGACAACCGTTTTTTGAAGAGGAATTCGTTCGGGGAGGGTGAAACGAACCACCAGATTATAGGAAAATTGGACAGCTGGCTCCAGTATTTCGGGGTTGATCACAATATCATAATCATTGGCTGGTACGGCATTGTAAAACCTTGAAGTAATTTTATCAGCACTATTAATTTTACTGTTCTCATCAAAATCAAGTTTTTGGGTGCTGAAAGCCCGGTAGGTTTCGTATCGGTTGATGGGGTAGGCTACCCAGGCATTTTCGGCGGTAACAGTATAGGCTGAGTCCAGATCGATGCCGATGGTTTTATATTGTTTAACGATTTTCTGGATGTAAGCAAAAGTGGTTTCACGAAGTTGGGAATAGATGCCTTCGGCGTCTTTAACGAAATAATCCACCTTTACAATGTCGTAAATTTCCTGAGCGGCGGCGGCGGTTACGATCCGTTCCAGTAAAATCGGGTCGGTGTACCGGATGTGTACGTTTTTCTGCATTTCAAAACCCTTAGGAATTTCTGTATAGGTTTTTTTGGAGAACAACTTTTTACTCACATCGTATTCATATCGGGGCAAAAAATTGACCATATCCACATACACATCGGCAGCGGGAATGCCCAGAGCTGCAAGTGCGCTTATGAATCCACTTAAACGGGCATTCAGCAGTGCATTGGTTTCTTCTGCTGTTTTACCTGATTGATTCACACTGAAAATAGCCGTATAAGCACCTGCTTTTTGGTTAGACAGGGTGTTAAGGGTGATTTCTACTTGATTGTCGCCAATAAAATGAGCAGCTTTAGGTACGCCCCGGTACTGTGGGCTTGGAGCAATGTTCTGATAGGTTTGTTGCTGTTCTGCATAATTCCCCATCACCTGGGCCTGGAGTGAAAAAGCAG
Source organism: Saprospirales bacterium (assembly GCA_003448025.1). Classification (GTDB taxonomy): domain Bacteria; phylum Bacteroidota; class Bacteroidia; order Chitinophagales; family Saprospiraceae; genus M3007. Next base: position 2,919 of record DLXL01000341.1, read on the forward strand.
CTAAAATCAGGAGGGGAAGAGTGACAATGTTTCGCATGGTATGTTTGAAAAGATAGGGTGTAAATGTCTTTTGGAGGAAAACGAAAATCCAGATCGAAAATTGCAGTGAAACTTTCCTTGTGTGCTTTCGCCAGACCCATCTACTTTTGCAACCGAAACCAGCTTTTGGTTGTTTCACTAAACCTCAGCAACCCAAAATCTAGCGCATGTTTATAGAAGTTTTCAAAAGCAAGATTCACCGGGTTCGCGTTACACAGGCCGACCTAAATTACATTGGGAGTATCACCATTGATGAGGACCTGATGGATGCGGCCAACCTGATTGAAGGCGAAAAAGTTCAGATTGTCAACAACAACAATGGTGAACGTTTTGAAACTTATACCATACGCGGCGAGCGTGGAAGCGGGGTTATTTGCCTGAATGGCGCAGCAGCCCGCAGGGTACAGGTAGGAGATATTGTTATTATCATTGCTTACGCTTATATGACTCCGGAAGAGGCCAAAACCTTCCGTGGAGTCGCTATTTTTCCAGACGAGAATAACAGGTTGGTTAAAGGTGGATAGGATTTAAGGGCTTCAGGCGGCATATTATTCATTCTGATTGTGACGTCGGGCCAATTTTGAAAATCCTGATTCAAAAAATATTGTCACCTCACTAAACAATGTTTAGTAACTTTGCGTTGTTTAGCAGATTTACTATGAGTATAGCTGAAAGAAAAGAAAGAGAAAAAGCGGAGATGCGTTCACTTATTCTAAGTGCAGCGCACCATATTTTTAAGGAAAAGGGTTACGACGGACTCAATATTCGGAGCATCGCAGAACGAATTGAGTACAGTCCTGCTACCATTTATCTGTATTACAAGGATAAAAACGAGATTTTTTACGCCTTGCAATACGAAGCTGCTGCCGCTAAGCGGGATCACCTGATTCCTGCTGCATCCATAGAAGACCCCTGGCAAAGGTTGATCGAGTTTGGCCGGCTGTATGTTGACTTCGGACTAAAACATCCGGATTGGTACGATCTGTTATTCCTGACCCGTGCCCCCATGGAACACATTGAAAATCAGGAGTGTTGGACCCTTGGGTTGGCTACACACTCTTTTTTTACAGAAACCGTACAAGCTTGTGTGGATGCCCGGTATTTCAAAAGCACCGATACACAAACCATTGCATACACCCTATGGTGTCATGCCCACGGATTGGTTTCGCTGTTCGTTCGTGAGCGCATGCGCATGTATCCACCCGAGATAAGAGAAGAACTTGCCAAAAAATCATTCACCATGATGGTAAAAATGGCAGAAGGATTATAAACCCCATAAACGCCATAAACCCCGGAAACCCGAAGG
>DLXL01000339.1:0-162 GCA_003448025.1 Saprospirales bacterium
AGTGTTTGAGTTGGCGTTCGGTTGGGCTGTTCAGGATATGTTTCGTGTATTTCGCACAGATTTTACACGGATTTTTTGCACAGATTTCCGCAGAAGCGTTCGGCTTGATACTCCATGGTACATGGATGCCGAAGGCAGCCAAAAAAATCCGCGTCATCCGCG
>DLXL01000339.1:449-4549 GCA_003448025.1 Saprospirales bacterium
GCCTCAGGATGACAATCCGCGTTCCACCCGCGTTCTTCAGCCGAGGTCGAGCTCCATGATTACCAGCGTTCCCGCCGGTTGTCCGTGTTCATCGAACAGATCCCGGGTTTCGGTAAATGATAATCTTCCGGTGGCTTTTAGTCGTTCTGCCGTAATTTTTTGTCCGAGCCCTTTTTGGCGCAGCGCACTTTTGCTTTCCAGGGCTTCTGCTGCAGCCCGTCCAACCCCATTATCTTCAATTTCAACCCTGAGTACATGTTCGGCAGGCTGACTGATCCGCACCGAGATGTTGCCTCCTTCCTTTTTATGCATGAGCCCATGCCAGATGGCATTCTCCACATGTGGCTGAATGAGCATGCCCGGCACTTGCAGGAAACTTGGGTCTACGTCCGGATCCATGTGCAGTTGGTAGTGCAATTTGTCTTTAAAACGCAGCGATTCAATGTCTACATACAGTTGCAGGGCTTCCAAATCCCGAGCCAGGGTGATTTTTTCGGTGCGGCTGTTTTCCAGCACCAAACGAAGTAGCTGACTGAATTTTTGGAGGTATTTGACTGCGGTGTCGGTATCCCGTTCTTTGGTGTACCTGTAAATGCTGTTCAGGCAGTTGAAAATAAAATGCGGATTGATTTGGGCCCGCAAACTGGCCAGCTCCAGTTCGGTTCTGCGGCGTTCCTGCTTTTGTCGGTAGGTGTAAAACCCAAATCCGCTCCCTACCAGCAATGATACCAAAATGGCGCTGAATATCCACCATTGCTGCCTTGTTTCAGCATCCTTCAGTGCCAATTGACGGGTTTGTTCAGCGGCTTCAAGGGCTCGTTTTTGCTCAAAGGCGTGTTTAACCTGAATCTCCGTCATGCGCCGGGTATTCTCCAGGTTTTGTACGCTGTCGCGGGCGCTGATATGCCATTTAAAATACTCAAGTGCTTTTGCCGGGTTATTTTGATGTTCGGCCAACCGACTCATATCCAGGTAGTACCGTTCATGGTAACTTTTATCCTTCACCTGAGGAATCAATGCCCCTGATCGGGCTAACCAGGCAGCTGCATTCTGCCAGTCTCCCAGCTGAATAAGGCATCGACTCATGGCCAGTAGCAGGTTGAGTTCGGTTTCGGCGGTGACCATTTCGGGGTATTTCCGGAAAGCTTCTTCCGCCTTGAGTAACCAGGATTTTTCTGCTCCATATTGTTGTTTCCGCTCAGCCAACCGGGCCATGGTCAGGTACAGCGGGACAATACCAGGGATATTTGGCGCCTTTTCGGCCAGTGCCAGCGCGTTTTGTACATAATATGCAGCACTGTCAGGCTGGCCTGTCCGATCGTATAAGTCGCCCAGCAGGTGACTGCAGGCACACAATCCATGCAGCCTTTGCGCGCGTGTGCTCAGGTCTACACACTGCCGAGCGTAGGCGAGGGCCAGATCCACTTGTTCCGGCATTTCATACAGGTGCGAGGCCACCGTGGAGATGAGGTAAGTCATTTTGGCCGTGTCTTTCAGTTGCTCATACACCCGATATGCCTGCAACAAGGTATCCACGGCCTCCGGAGAGCGATTTTCATACAAATATGAGAATCCGATATTGCTCAGCGATTGGGCTACACCGCGCGGTATCTGTAATTGATGGTACAGGTTCAAGGCTCCGCGTCCGAATTGCCGACATTTTTCAAAGTCCTTCAACGGCCTGAAATATTGAGTACTAATGCTCCACATCAACTGGGCGCGCCGATGCTGCCGGGCAGTGTCAGCGTCTGCCGGAATGGTGTTCAACACCGATTTCAGCGAGTCAACCTTTGCAGATTGCGCGGTGGCTGTATGGATACTTATACTCCATAGGCAACAAAACAGTATGCAACGTATCATGAAGGCAAAGATGTAAAACCTGAGGTCTATTAGCCGGTAATATTTTATGAACTGCGAGAAATACCCCTTCACTGGTGAACCCGGAGAAATACACCGTTCATAGGGCATTTTTCGCAGGTGCTTAGAAGTTGTTTTTCTGGTATGATGAACTGAAACCATCTTGCCGGAAATTTCAACGCTTATGAAACACTATTTCTGGTATGTATTGCTGCTTTCAGGCATTTTGAGCAGTTGCCAAAAATCAGACAACAAATCCAATCAACCCCTCTTTACCGGAAAACAATTGGAAGGAAGGTGGTATTGGGTAAGAAGTATCATTACCCTGAAATTTGACGACGGAACCACTCAGCACGTTGATATAAATGGGGAACGAAGTGAATGGATTGAATTTGAGAGAGGGAATAAGACCAAAGAGCGGGAAAGCGGAATCATCAATAAAGGCGGTGCCACCGGTGATGCCACCGGCGCTTGGTCGTTGGTTTTCAAAGACTATTCCCTGACTATCCAATATACCTTGCCCGATCAATTCGGGTATTTGTACCGAACCATTGACGACCTCAACGATACCCAATTAATTTTGACAGCCAATGATGACCAGGTATTGTGGGAGTATCAGGATAACGGACTTTCTGAGGTGGGTGGGAAAAAACTCATCGGCGGAAGCGTTTTTGAACAATACGAAAGATAACGACCTATGCAAAGACGAGATTTTCTTACTGCGGCTGGCCTGTTGGCTGGCCTCCCCTTGATGCCAAACCTGAGTTTTGCACAAGGAGGCTCTCTGGAGGAACCAATCAAACCTGTTCTGTTGCCTGCTCAGGCGCCGTTGGACCACAAAGGAGGGATGGATATCCGGGTTTGGGTACGTTCTGCCATGACCGGCGGGGTCTATTCCAGTGTAGAATGTGCCGTAGCGCCCAAGGTGATGGGGCCACCACCGCATTACCACAAGGAATTGGACGCACTGATGCTGGTTCTGGAAGGTACAGCCAGTGTATTGATTGACGGGGAAGTGGTTGAAATAGCCGCGGGAGGCTGGCACCTGCGCCCACGCAATCTGGTGCATACCTTTTTCAATGCTTCCGACAAGCCGCTTCGTTTCATCGATATGTATTTCAATCAGCCTTTTGAAGTGTTTTTGGAAAAGGTATTTTTTGAGTACACCCCGGAAAAGGGTTATCCATTTGGCTCCAAAGAACGTGATCATGTAATGAATCAGCTCAGTGAGCAATATGGCCTCGTCTATGCTCCAACTGCCAACGAGGAGCGGAATGAGTTGATCAAACAATACGGCCTGAAATGAGTAAAAGAAGCGTTTCTCCACTAACCGTTTTGTTTTTCCGGGTGCTGATGTTTGGGCTGGGCGTGTTCTTGACCTACACTTTTGCCAGAAATACCTTCGAGCCACTTTGGTACAAAGTAAGCGGTCATACCGTGGAAGGCAGAATTTCCGGCTTCCTGGCCGGACGAAATTCGCCTTCCGTGCAACGCGGACCTGATGGCGTAAGAAAAGGAAAGCGAAAGGCTCGCAGACCCGTTTTTGTTTATCCGATTGCACCCGGAAGTAAGGATAGTCTGGAAGCCAGGAGCGCTACGGCGGCCCTCACTACCATCAGCAATTATGCCTTGCATGAACGTGTGACGGTTGTTGTTGACAAAAACGCTCCGGAGAAGGCGTATATTTTTGGTTTTCAACTGATTATAGGTTCTTTTCTGGCTATGTTGCTGGGTTTGTTTATGATCCGGCTCGGGTTGCTTTGGCGACTATAACTAACCCATCCCCAAGCCATGATTCTCAAAATTATCCTGTCGACGCTGTCTGGCGGTATGGTAGCCACATTGTTGGTCTGGCTGGCAGGTATATGGATGACGCCACCGGTTGAAATGGTTCCATTATGGGCCTTTCTGGTAAGTAATATACTACAGGCCTTTTTACTCTCCATGCTTTTTCAACGTTGGCTGGACGCCTGGGGATTTCTCCGGGGAGCCTGGCATGGCGGTTGGATCGCAGGTTTGTTTGCCGGGGCTTTTTACCTGCGGGATGTCTCCACAAATTGGCTTCATCTGTTCCTTTTCAGTACCCTGGTTTGGACACTGACAGGCGGCGTAATGGGGTATTTATTGCAAAAAATGCGTGGACAACCTGTCTTTCGATGGTAATTATCCAAATATCCATTGAAACCATAAACTAAACGTCAACCAAAACACTAAAACACCAAACCACCAAAACACCAAAACAC
>DLXL01000119.1 GCA_003448025.1 Saprospirales bacterium
AAACTAAATTTCCAAACATGCTCTAAGTAGTTTTGAGCCGTTTCCATCACTCAAAGATCAGGCAAACGATGATGACCAAAATAATTACAATGACGAAGATAACGTTCCAAGTGATGGTTTAATATATAGTTGGGATGCGCCAGGCATACCTTTGTACAAGCAAAATGGAAGTATAGATAGTGATCACGCATTTAAATGCGTAAAAACAACTTTCGAAGAATATGTACGGGTTGGAATATGGAATAACATTCCTGACGTAAACGCAAACGGCCTCTTTGGATCAAGGGTTTCAAATAAAGTACCCTGGCATTGTGTTTATTATATGAAAAGTGCGGCAGACTTTCGCTTGGAGCCTGATAATAGTGTCGCTTCCATCAGTGGAATTAAAGAAAAGGGAGGAACTTTGAATGGAAATGCTGGCAACGGTACGTGCTCAATTGAGTTAAAGAGCTCCCCCAAAACTGAAGGTTACAAAATAGTTTACACTTCAGGGAAATGGAAGTTCAACGGTACAGAAGTTGCTGAGAACCCTAACGGTAAATGGATTTATGATGTTGGAAATGAGATTAAAATTACTATTTCAGAAGGGAACATTCCATTCATCAATGATGACAAATTTGATTTTTCAGTTTTTGTTTCTTCAAAAAAATTAAACTCAACTGCTACATCAAAGTTTGATGATGTAGATTCAGATTTCTGACAATATTTCTAAAAATCAGTTATATGAAGCAGAATCTTAACTTCCTCAAATTGCGTTTTTTATTAACGCTTTTTTCGTTTGTCATTGTTTTTAATGCCTTCGCACAGCATTCATCTGATAATGTATTAACATTGGATGATTATTATATCACCATTGATGGTAGAGGAATGGTTCTAAAAAAAACTATTGACAGCTTAATAGGTCTGCATAATAGCACGCTGATAAATGATACAGCGAGAGTCGCTATCATTTTTCAATTGGGTGAATATAGATGCGTGCATTGTGTAGAATTTTTGTTGAACAACCTCACACGAATATACTATTACGGTGATAACTACAGTTTTGATGATATAGCCTGTAGAGATGCGGCTTATACGGCATTGAATATTATAACTAGAGATACAGATTACGGCTGGTATCTGTTTCCCCATCTTCTCTATTCCTTAAAAAAACAGAGAAATGAAAGCCTTTTGTATTATCACCACTTAACCAGATTGTTGAGTGCAATAACAAATCGAATAATGCTAAAATCAATTATTAATACAGAAATTTCTCGCGATGCATCAAAAAAGCGTGAACCTTTTACCAGGTCTATATATCATGATAACCTTAAATTGGTACTAAAAGATCTGGAAGAACATCGATGATATTCAGTCTTTGCTTATCACATTCACACCAACATGATTTAAATAATGCGTAAAGTAATAAAAAATATAATCGGAATCATTTGTCTATTTCTCTTTGATATTATGCCATTGCAGGCACAATATGATGTGTTATTTAGTCCTACGCCAGAGTCTTATCCCGGCGCTAATGACGGAAAGATCACAGCTACTATTGCGGATATGAGTCAAAACCCGCCACCTTATACATTCAGGATAGTTGAGGAGGGCCAAGAAAATCCGATTGAAATTCTGGATAATACCGGGGTTGCTACCTTTACTGGACTTGGTTACCGCAATTATTGTATAACCGTGATCATGGGCAACAACTGTTTCGCCTATGGGTGTTTTCATTTCGATGAGCCCTGCTCTCCTTCAGATGGTTGTCTGGCAGCAGATTTTGATTTTGATTTCACCTCCGATGCCTGTGCAGTTCAATTTCTTGATTGGTCTCAGGGTAGCCCAGAAGAATGGACATGGGATTTTGGTGATGGGGCCAGTTCAGAAGAACAGAATCCGACACATATTTATGCTGAAGCAGGTTGTTATAATGTGACGCTAAAGGTAACCAAAGGTACACTTACCAGGGAGCTTTCAAATGTCATTTGTGTAACATCGTGCAATTCAGGAAATAATCCCGCACCAGAATGTCAAATTAATGCACCATCATTTGCCGCTGCCGGGCAGACGATAAATTTAAGCGCCATTGGTAGTGGTATTGCGCCTTTTGAATATTTGTGGACAGTTCCAAACAGCATCAATCCATCCGGATTTAATGATCCATCTATAACCGCAATGATCCCGGAAAATGCTGATAACGGAGATCAGTTTAATTTTTCCATCCTATTAACCGATAAAAATGAGTTGCAAACTAACTGTTATCATACAGTAACAGTTGGAGGTAATCCTCCGGATTTAGAAGTTGCAGCATTCGGTTCATTTGAAGCAATGAAGCCTTTGGTATTGGTAGCTTTTGTTGATGTATTCAACATAACCGGACTTGAAGAATACTATTTTACATTGACCCCATTAGGTAGTCAGGTGATAGATCCTGATGGCACCTGCCTTAATACATGGCTTAATGGTGATTGGGACTGTACCTTATTAGAAAACGTAGTGCCGGAAGGGGTCTATCAACTGTGTGTTAAGGTAAGGGATGATGCTGGAGTTTATGAAGATTGCCTGGATTTGGTAATTGGTGATCCTTCTCCTTTGCCAGCTCAACCAGCCATGTCTTTAGTTGTATTGTCTCCCAACAACCCTAAAACAGATGCAGAAACCGGACATCTTATTGTAGAGGAAGGGGATCCAATCAAAATTGGCATTACAGGTTCGCATCCAAAATTGAATCCAAATTGCAATGGAAGCGATCATTACGTAATAATCTTACACTATGAAAATATCACACTAAATGTTAGTGAAACACAAGGTAGTATCTGGACTGTACCAAATAATAATGGCATTTGTGAAGGTGTACCTGGTTCAGGTTTTTTTAAAACTAAATTAAATGCTCCTGATGTTCCAATAAGTGTAAATTGTAACAACCCGGTTTTTAGTACAGGAACAGTAAAGATTACTTCAGAAATTTATCATGCTTGCGATAATGGTCAATTTATGTGTGACAGCGTATACATTACTACTAGGCCTTTATATGTCGATTTATACCCTGGGAAACCAGTCATATCCGGCATTTCAGTTGACAACGACAAGTGTGAACAACCTATCAAGGTTTCTTTTGCCTCTAATTGTGGTATAACTTCCTATGAATGGCATGCTTTCAACCCTGCTACCAATGAAGAAATTGAAGGCTTTTTTTCAGGCAATACCAATGCCGCTACTGTATATCCTGATTTAGCAAATGAAGTCTATCTCCAATGCTTACCAGGTGGCGTCTTCAGGGTGCGATGTCAAGTTACAGTAGTAGATTCGAAAGGATTTACCTCAGAGCACACGGAGCTGTTAATAATGAGGATACCCCTCCGTGTCGATCTCCCGTCGGTCATTTATAGATGTCCTGGGGCAGTATCCAATTTTTCTGAAACTCCTATTGCAGTAGGGGGGACAAATATTTACACTTATGAATGGTCTGTAGTTCAACCTTTAGGAGGTGATCTGGCGTTTCAATCAAATGATCCATTAGATAAAAATCCATTGTTTACGGCGCCCATGAGCGGCAGTAAACAATATCACCTCAGGTTAAACTCTAAAGGTTATTATGGTGAACCAAGTTGCCAGGTAGAAAAAGATATTACGGTTGAAGTTTCTAATATTTTACTTGACCTTCCAGATATTGTTTGGCCCATTTGTAGTACTGGAGGCAGGGAAGTTGGACCTTTGGAGCCAACCAATTTAGGAGGCTCAGGGCAATATGACTTTTTGTGGAGTAGTGCTGATGATCCGGATTTGCTTCATCTAAACGGTAAAACGGTATCTAACCCGGTTATTTCTGGAATATCACCTGGAAGTAACTTCACTTATACCCTAACGGCCACAGACAAATTTGGAGGTTGCACCTCCAGTGACCAAATTGCTGTGACAGGTGTTGAAAACAACCATACTGTAGAAATTCATGGAAACGATACGACTTGTTACGGGCAGGAGATTATGCTGTCCTCTGTGGCAAGTCCAATTGATAACACTCCACCATTTGGCAATATTTTTAATCAGTATCACTGGTCTACAACGAATCCGCACCATGATATATCGGGTATAGGACACTATGTCTCGCAGCTCCCTATTGACGAAATAGTGGCGAGCTATCCCGGAAATTACACTTACACGCTTAAATACCATAATATTATTACTGGTTGTTATGCTGAAGCATCTAAGGCTGTGACCATTCGACCTTCATGGAAGCATGTAGGGTTTGTACCGAGTATAAAATCAACCATTAAAGACGCCAGTGTTCCGCTTTGGGAGGGCGATTACAACCATATACTTTCGGGCATTGGCAACGAAGGAGCAACCATCAAATGGTATCCCAAAGACCCCTTGAGTACAGAGTTGGGGAGTTTTGGAGTGCCTAAAAACGGATTGTTCCAACCAACTACCGATACTCCATTTTTAACCATGGAAGTCACTTCAAATGCAACAGGATGTAAAAAGACATTTAATACGGTAAGATATGTAATCACAGAAGCCCAGCCGGAAATTTGGATAACACCTTCCAATACCTATCAATGTGTAGGCGGAAATATTTGTTTTGATGTTGTATTTGATGCTCATTTACCAAATTATCAAACCCCCTTGATTCCAGAGAAGTTTCCGCTTTCCATAACACTGCATGCGCCATTTAATTCGCCCCAACATCCTGATCAAAAAGACTTAACCATTGACCTCAAGTTGATCAATTCCTCAGGTCTTTACAAGGGTTCAATATGCGAAGAAGATTTCTTTAAATACACTGGCAAATATAAATTAAGCTGTTCAACCGGGAATTTCGATGATTTCGGCTATATTTCGATTGATCAATTTGTTGAGATATCTCCATCCTATGGAGCGCCATCAGCAGTAGTAAAATGCTTGCCAATGGGAACTAGTACTGTGGATCGTGCAGTTAAATTTGATTTTGGGTTACAATGTTCTGGCAACCTGATCAGTAATGATGGAGGCGCAAATGCCATTACAATGGCTTCTGAATACATTGAGTTTCATGCTGAGAGTGGAATTGAGATTGTACCAAGTAGTAGTAGCGGTAATAATATGGGCAGGCGATTTGTTATAAATCCATGCATTGAGTCTCAATTAGTAGATGATCCACCTGAGACCTCCCAAGCACCCCAAGGCTTGATTGAATACCGTATGGATACTACCTTAATGGTAGATATAAAGGAGGCCCATTTAGATGTTTTTCCCAACCCATTTGGTAGTGAAATAATGATACGATATTTGATACCCGAAGATTGTGCCGGGAAAATGAAACTAACACTCCTTGACATCACGGGTAAGGCAATTGAGATTATACAACAATTGGAATATTGTCCTATGGGAGAACATCAACTTAAATACGATGCATCCAAGCTTGCTCCGGGGCTTTATTTTTACGAGCTACAGACTTGTAAAAAGCAGCGATATGTAAAAAGAGCGATAAAAATTGGATTCTAAAAAACACTAACTATGAGCCGCATTTGTCTGACATTTTTGTTCACGCTTGCTACGTTAATTGGTTTTAATAGTAACGTAAATGCCCAAACTCCCTGTCCATTTCAAGTAGGATATAAGTCTTCATATGACGGGTGTATCAATTCCTGGGGGTTTTATATTCTATCAATGGAGCCGATACCAGCTGATACCATTTTCATTAGCTTTCCTGGCAACTCTAATCCAGGATGCAATCAATCATTTTATAATTCCGGCTACCCTAAATGCGAATCAACAGGAATGTACTATGCTTTTGATGATACGCCGCCTGTTTGTTCCGGGTTTCTAGGAGGACCGGGTTTCATTAGATTTCCGGATAATACTGTTTGTTATTTTGATGAAAATGGCATGTCTGAAACGGCTGCTGATTGTCTTGATTTTATAGAAAATTGTGAAATCCCTTTAATTGAATTTGTACAGAACTTGGTTGAGGCGCCACAAGACTGTAAACTCTGGGAGGGTCCATGTACCACAGATAGTGAAATTTGGAGATCTGGCGACGTCAATATTGGATCTGTAGTATCTCTTGATGGGTATAAATTAGGTGTTAATGGGGGTGTCATAACAGAGATGCTTCAAATTTGTAAGGCGGAATGGTGCGATTATGTTTTTTCAGATACGTTTAACCTTATGCCATTGGAGGAGGTTAAGGCATTCATCAACAGAGAAAAGCATTTGCCTAATTGTACGTCTGCCGAAAAAATCGCAAAGGATGGCGGATTTTCACTTGAAGAGGAGATCATAAGGCAACAAGAAAAAATTGAGGAAATATATTTACATTTGATCAATTCTGAGAAAAGATTGGAGGCATTAAATGGTAAATTGATTAAGCTTAGCCTTGATTCAATGCAGAAATTACTTCCCATTGCAGCTGCTTACCAGGGTGAAGAGTATTCAGGCTATGTTTCCGGGGGACTTCATATTGAGTGTTTCCAGATCAAACCTGCCCCAAATGGAATTGGCGGGTTAATTATCTCGCCCGATATTGGACCTTATACGGTTTCCTGGTCTGGGCCGGTTAGCGGGAATATACAAAATTTGCCATGTGCAGATGGTGCTATACAGATCCCCAATTTGTTAGCGGGCGCATACGTTGTTACTGTATCAAACGCATCAGGCAGTATAGGTACTTGTAGTTTTTCAATTTCAAATATAGGAAATTCTGTAGACTGTGAGATATTCAACGACCCATTTTGCAAACAATCTGTTTTGGATTTAATTAAGTCGGAGGCGTTTAATACCCCACCAAGTTGCAAACAATAGGAAGGAGATCCATGTTCTAATGATGATGCAATATTCAGAGTTGGAAATGTGGGTATAGGTACAAGTGTCGGACGTTCTGGATATAGTTTAGCGGTAAAAGGTGGTATTGTTACAGATAAATTCAGAGTTGAATTGTGTGAATCCGGCCCTGGATGGTGTGACTTTGTTTTTGATAATGGCTACCCAATTCAGTCACTTGACAATATTATAGCCCCGTGCATTTTTAA
>DLXL01000128.1:0-988 GCA_003448025.1 Saprospirales bacterium
ACTAAATTTCCAAACATGCTCTAATAAATTAGGATTCTGTTCTATGTGGTTCTGAAAGATTGGTCCAAAGCCGCATTTTTGGGCAACACCCTTAATAGAGCATAAGATAATTACAAAAATAATTGCAAGCTGAAAATTAAATTGTTTTTTCATTTTCAATGATTTAGGTTATTTTGAAATGTGAAGATTACAGTTTAACGAGAAGTTCAAAGTATCCATTTAACAAAATGTTTTTGAGCTGACAATATTTTATCAAAATAAATACTTTAAAACCAGCTTAGAAAGGGTATTCATTTTTCCATAAACAACCCGAGTATAGTTCTTTGATATATCGGAAAAGAAAAATGGAGGGAAAATTTCTGTTTCTAAGTTATAAATCCCCCTTCTATGCGCTGAAGCTCTCACAAAGATTTTTTCGATTTTCTAAAACAGGTTATACCCGAAGTAAAAAATGGTCAAATCCATAGGCATATATGCATCATGGCGACTTCTATTCAAGCTTGTATTTACAATGGGCACTGTCGTTTGAAGAGCCTGAGCGAATCCAGCGACGATTATCAGGGACCAAAAAACTCAAGTTTGTTGCAACAGCCCAAGCGTTGGATATTAAATAAGTGGACGAATTGGCAGTTCTTTTACCTGCCCTTTGTGAGCCACTTATTGCGGGATTTAGTAGCTAAAGGCTAGATCATATTTGTATGGAGGCAGCCAGACGGGATCGGCCAACACTAACACCTGATGCTTTCAGTCTTGTGCCGGGATTTGCTATGCCAGTGGCCTGGGTGGCCAAAAAAGCCATTTTCCAGAGGAGATGCACATGGACCTGCTCAAGATGATCGCCCAAATTAGCCCTCAACTTAAAGGGTGCCAGATAGTGCTTTTATGCGATGGGGAATTTGACGGCCTGGGTTTGTAATTGTGGTGTATGGATAAGAGGTGGTCGTTTATTGTTAGGACATCTTCTGACCGCTTCATTGATTTCGATGGT
>DLXL01000128.1:1154-1757 GCA_003448025.1 Saprospirales bacterium
AGCTTGTTCACTTCTATACCCTCCGGACCACCTGAAGAATTTATTTCAACCAAGGCGCATTGCAGCTGGCTAACGCAGTGTATTTGAAGGGCAAAAGATCCCGAAGCTTCTTTTTCTGTTGACTAACATGGAATTGAGAGTCGAAACTTGAAATTACTACAAATGTAACTTCAAGAATAAAATGCTGTTTATAATCTGCGGGGTTCTTACTTCACAAGTCCAGGCTGAAATGCCTAAAAAATTGGCAAACATGATCATTTTGGTCGTCTTTCCCTTTGCAATTACCTTCTCATAGGGCTGGTTATCAAAGAAAATGAACCCCGAAAAAACTTCGAATTGATTGAACGAGAGGATCAACTACACAAAATCACACCAATTGCAATTTCACAACTAGCTACGTAAACAAATGCTCCTGCACACTTATTTTCTTTCTCAAGTTATCAAAGAACTTCAATGAGGTTTTCACATGAAAAGATTATACCCTTTCTAACTCTAACACAAAAATAAGTAAGTCAGTTCCAACTCGTTGCGTTTTCATTTGGCTATTTTTGGTCAAATACTGTATTCAAGCGATCATTTGGTTGTTGCCGCCTTACCCCCCCC
>DLXL01000128.1:1900-4916 GCA_003448025.1 Saprospirales bacterium
CCCCCCCCCTGCGCAGAATAATATTTTGAATTGAAACCCTGCCTAATGGTTGAGATGGTTCTGATTTGATTTAAGACTTATATATGCTCTTATTTTTCCGGGTGGTTGTTGTAGCCCCACCTGTGGGAGTTCTTTACCTTTGCGCGCTTTTTAACCAATTATACCATTTTACATGAAAGGCATTATCCTGGCTGGCGGGCTCGGAACCCGACTCTATCCGCTTACCCTGGCAGTGAGCAAACAGCTCATGCCGGTTTACGACAAGCCCATGATTTACTACCCGCTCAGCACCCTGATGCTGGCTGGCATCAAGGAAGTGTTGATCATTTCCACCCCACAGGACTTGCCGAAATTCCGCCAACTTTTTGGTGATGGCTCTGATTTAGGCATGCAATTCTCCTATGTGGAGCAGCATGTACCCAATGGCCTGGCCCAGGCATTTGTTCTGGGCGCCGATTTTATTGGCAAAGACCCGGCTTCTTTAATCCTGGGCGATAATATTTTCTACGGCGCCGGCCTGGGCGATATGGTGCGCTCCTGCTCCAATCCGGATGGAGGAATCATCTTTGCCTATCAGGTAGCAGATCCGGAGCGATACGGGGTGGTGGAATTTGATGGCCAGTTTAAAGCCCTAAGTATCGAAGAAAAGCCCGCTCAGCCAAAGAGCCATTTCGCGGTGCCTGGTTTGTATTTTTACGACAATCAGGTAGTAGATATCGCCAAAAACCTGCAACCCAGTCCGCGCGGCGAATATGAAATCACCGATGTGAACCGCCATTACCTGTCAAAAGGGCAGTTGGAAGTGCGCGTAATGGGTCGTGGATATGCCTGGCTAGATACCGGTACTCATGAATCCCTGATGCAGGCTGGCCAATTTGTTCAAGCCATTGAAGATCGGCAAGGACTCAAAATTGGATGCATCGAAGAAGCTGCCTGGGAAATGGGCTTCATCAACGATGAAGGGCTGGAACGACTCGCCCATAAATACCTTAAAAGCGGGTATGGAGAGTATTTGTTGAGGTTATTGAAAAGTACATGAAGATATTTTTACCGCAGAGACGCAGAGGCACAGAGCGTTTGATAATCAATATTTACACCTCTCTGCGGTGAAAAAAAAACTCTGCGTCTCCGCGCCTCTGTGGTAAAAATATACCCGACTTTATGAAACAAACTCACTTACTCTTCCTCGCTTCTTCAATAAGCAGCGCAAAAAATTCTCCCAACTGCCAGCCATAGGCAACAGCCTGTTGAGGTACAATACTGGCAGGAGAAATACCCGGAATGGTGTTGGCTTCCAGAAAGTGAAAAGTTTCTCCCACTAAAATATAATCGAACCGCACTACCCCACTGCATTGCAGGGCCGTGTAGAGAAATTTTGAATTAGCCTGGCATTGAGCCGTCAGTTCGGGAGATATTTCGGCTGGGGTAACTTCTTTAGAACGCCCTTCATATTTGGCGGCATAGGTAAAGAACTCATCGTCGGGAATGATTTCCGTTACAGGTAAGACGATTACTTCTCCATTCACCCGCAGGGCGCCGTTGGAGAATTCACGGCCGGGCAGAAAAGATTCCACCACTACTTCTTTATCAAATCTAAATGCCTCCTCAATAGCCGGTATCAGTGCGTCCAATGATTTCACCTTTGTTACACCAAAACTGGAACCATGGGTATTGGGTTTGACAAATAACGGAAGACCAAGCGCAGAAAAATCAGAGGTTTCTAATGCATCTCCTCTATGTAGCAAAACAGATTTTGCCATGGGGATACGATTTCCATACTGCGCCATCTGCATCTTGGTATTATGCTTGTTCATGGTAAGCGCACTGACAAAACCGTTGCAGCAGGTGTATGGAACGCTGAGCATTTCCAGATAGCCTTGCATTTTACCATCTTCCAGTGGAGTACCGTGCAGGGCTGCGAACGCGCATGAAAACCGGATTTTTTCTCCCTTGATGTTCAATGAGAAGTCGTTTTTGTCCATTTCTACACCTGAAAGAATGTCCACCCAATGGTCTTTCTGCACGTCGATCATAAAACAACGATACCGATCCTTGGGCAGATGATCGTATACTACTTGTCCGCTTTTAAGCGAAATAACGCGCTCTTCAGAGTCGCCGCCAGTCAGAATGGCAATATTAATCATGATGGGAAATGTGGGAAATGTGGGAATTGTGGGAAAAACAAGATTCCATTCCGGATTAAAACATGCTCATAAAAAATAAGGCGAAGCGCCTACTTTGGTGCAGGTCGCTTCGCCTTGGTATGGAGTGGAGTGAGCGTTAAATCCGTTTGGAAAAAACCTTACTTCCAGTCATCATCCAGATCTTCTTCGTCGCGGCCTTTTTGGCGAGGTTCTTCTTCACCACCTTCGCCGCCGTCTTCGGCACGATCATCATCGTCATCCATATCACGGTTTTGAGCTTCCCATTCCGCCTGACGACGATCAAACTCTTCATAGTCGAACTCAGGCATGAGTTCGGTTTTGACGTGGTTAACCACTTCGTTCAAAGAAGCTACAAAACGGTTGAAATCTTCTTTGTAAAGGAAGAGTTTGTGGCGTTTGTAGCCAAAACCGTCTTCCCGACGAGTGCTTTCCGTGATGGTAATAAAAAAGTCTTCACCGCGGGTTTTCTTTACGTCAAAGAAATAGGTCCGGCGTTTGCCTGCGCGCACTCTTTTGGAAAACACGCTTTCTTCCTCGAAACGGTCACCGCCGCGATCACCATAACCACCTCGGTCCCCATATCCGCCACGGTCGCGGTCCCGGTCCCGATTTTCATTGTCTCTCCGTTGAAAATTCCCGTATTCCACCTGTCAAATTGTTTCGTGAAAAATAAATTTGTGAATTATGTTTCAGCAAAGGTAGATTTTACCCGCAAACAAGTGCATGGTTTTGAAAAAAATTGTCGATTACCTTTTGACTGCCCTTCCCGTTGAAAAACCATCGAATGTTTTTATTACCTGTCAAAAAGAGAAATTTTTCATCTCCTAATCCTGCAATCCCTGCCATTCTGT
>DLXL01000193.1 GCA_003448025.1 Saprospirales bacterium
CGTATCGCAGGAGGAGCCGTCTATAGGGCCAAGACGGTAGTGGGGGTAGTATAGGTTGGCACTGAAGCAAGTTCCTGGCAATTGGATTGCGTATTGCCTGAATCCACACTCGAATCCTTTACGATTGGGGAAGTCAATGGTGTGCATGATAGAACTACCTCCTCCCCATAAATATAACTTGCCGTCAGGACCATGTTGCATAAAGCCAAATGAAGCAGGAATAAGAGAAGAATCAACCGTGCCATCCCATTGCCCAATTTTAGTTTTTGTAGAGGGTAAGTCAAAAGAGTTGATATTATATTGAAATAGGACAGTACTGCTTGAATCTAATGTATACAGGTATTGACTATTTGGTGAAAAAACGGCACCAAAATTCCAAATAGTACTCCTGTTAATAAATCTTGGATTTGTCAATAATCCTGTGCAACGGTTAAAATCGTAGACTGCGACTCCCTTTCTACATCCATTAATTAGATATTTTTCTCCATTTGGAGAAAATTCTGACCAACCACAATACCAATAACCATCAATAGTTTCATTGCTTAATTCTTGTGTCCATGGCCCTTCCAGTCCAGATGGCGTTAACAGCCAACGATAAAAACGTTCTTCTTGATTATCGGGCAATAGAATCCACCAATCACGCCCATTGGCATGTTTATTAGCGGTTGGCTCCTGGAAACACCCAGATAATAAGAGTTGCTCTTTTTCTGCAACGAGGCCAATCACTTGGCTTGGAGACATATCAATTAAATGTGCTAAAACTCGATTTGTTTGGCATGGCTGAGATGGTAACGGATTCCCTTGACTTTTAGATATCATCAAATATTTATTAGGCATGTGCATAGGTAGTACTAGTAGTCCATGCATAAAATTTTGATAATCATAATTATCACAAAAATAGTCGTTCTGTAAAATTTCAAGCCCATTGGCCAAAACAGTATGTCCAGAATCTAAAATATTACATCCATTAGAATAAAATGATGGATTTCCCAACGAATCACTTATAAAAACTAATGTTCTGGAAAATTCATAGTTACTATTAACGGTGTATATATTTGGCGTTACTGCATTAAAATCTATATAAAAATTATTATAATTCCCATGCATCCACACATAGTCATGTTTTTGAGCAAAAATCCAAAAAGGCGTACAAAGAGCCGCTAAGAGAATGAGTGATTTCATAACCACAGATAAATTATTCAAATAAACAATTATTATACATTACCGACACGTGAAGCCAAGGAGGTTTCCTTCATCAGCTCACCTGTTAAATCTCTTGCAAGATAAGCGATTAACCTAAAAACAACCATTAAATGTACGGCAGGGCCGCAAAAACTATTGGTGTAAACATGGCTACAAGTCCGTTCTGGCTTCGCCAGACCCCTCGCTACGCTCAGGGTGACAAGGCATCGTCCGCGTGTACGCTAATCGTCCATCATCCATAGCCCGGCTTGTGTAGGTCCCCCTCTCGGGATGACAACCCACGTTATTTTAAGTACCCACGCAATCCCGTCGTCCATCGTTCATCGTCCATCGTTCATCGTCCCGTTTACGCGTCATAATTCAACACCGGCGCCAGCCAGCGTTCAGCTTCCTGGAACGACATGCTCTTCCGGCGCGCATAATCTTCTACCTGGTCTTTACCAATTTGTCCCAGACCAAAATATTTGCTTTCCGGGTGACTAAAATACCAACCGGAAACCGCCGCTGTTGGGTACATCGCACAGCTGTCGGTGAGTGTGATGCCGGCATTGTTTTCAGGGTCAAGTAATTGCCAGAGGGTGCGCTTTTCCGTGTGTTCCGGACACGCAGGATATCCCGGTGCAGGCCTGATGCCCTGGTATTTTTCCTCAATTAAGGCTTCATTATCCAGTTTTTCTGTGGCGGCATAACCCCAGAACTCCTTGCGCACGCGCTCGTGCATGCGCTCGGCAAAGGCCTCAGCCAGACGGTCTGCCAGGGCTTTGAGCATGATGGCGGAGTAATCGTCGTGATCTTTTTCAAAAGCCGCTACCCTAGACTCAATCCCGATGCCGGCCGTTACAGCAAAAGCGCCTATGTAGTCTTCTCCAGCCGGCGATATAAAGTCGGACAGGCAATAGTTGGGCTGGCCGGCCGCCTTTTGGTTCTGCTGACGCAGGTGGTGCAAATCAAGGGTTTGACCGTTTGGCAGCCACACACGGATATCATCGTCCTGTACCCTTTGTGCCTGGAATAAGCCAATAACCGCCCTGGCCTCCAGCCATTTTTCTGCAATGATGCGCTTCAGCATGGCCTGGGCATCGCGGAATAATTTACTGGCCTCTACACCCACCACTTCATCCTGCAAAATAGCCGGGTATTTGCCGGCCAATTGCCAGCTTTGGAAAAACGGCGTCCAGTCTATGTACTCCGCCAGTTCGGCCAGTGAATATTGCGCAAAGGTTTGTATGCCCGGCATGGCAGGTTTCGGTGGTGTGTAGCCACTCCAATCCGGCTGAAATTTGTTGGCGCGGGCCTGTGCCAAACTCAGGTATTGTTTAGCCGATTGCCTGCTGGCCCGTTGGATGCGGATTTGTTCGTATTCCAGCTTGGTTTTGGCCACAAAAGCCTCCTGTTCGGTGGTATTTTTAGTCAGAAGTGAACTCACCACCGCTACCGAGCGACTCGCATCCAGCACATGCACCACGGGCGCATTGTGATACTGCGGCTCTATTTTAACGGCAGTATGGGTTTTGGATGTGGTAGCGCCGCCAATCATGAGCGGCAGGTGCATATCGAGCCGCTGCATTTCTTTGGCCACATGCACCATTTCATCCAGCGAAGGCGTAATGAGCCCGGACAGCCCGATTACGTCTACTTTTTCTGCAATGGCAGCTTTGAGGATTTTATCGGCAGGCACCATCACGCCCAGGTCTACCACCTCATAGTTATTGCAGCCCAGCACCACGCCTACAATGTTTTTGCCAATATCGTGCACGTCGCCCTTCACGGTTGCCATCAATATTTTTCCTTTGGCCACTACCGTATCACCCTTTTCTGCTTCGATAAATGGTTGCAGGTAGGCCACCGCGCGTTTCATCACCCGCGCAGATTTCACCACCTGTGGCAGGAACATTTTGCCGGATCCAAACAGATCACCTACCACGTTCATGCCATCCATGAGCGGGCCCTCTATGACCTCCAACGGAGAAGCGAACTGTTTTCTGGCCTCCTCCGTATCCTGTTCAATAAACTTATCGATACCACGGACCAGCCCTATTTCTATCCTTTTTTTCACCGGTTCAAGTCGCCAGGCGAGGTCTTCCTCAACGGTTTTTCCGGCGCTGTCTTTAAAAGACTCCGCCAGCTTTACCAATTCCTCCGTAGCATCCGGCCGACGGTTAAACAGCACATCCTCAATGCATTGCAGGAGGTCTTTCGGGATATCTTCATATACCTCCAGCATACCTGCGTTCACAATACCCATATCCATGCCTGCGCGGGTGGCATGGTACAGGAAGGCCGCGTGCATGGCCTCGCGTACGCGATTGTTGCCCCGGAAGGAGAACGACAGGTTGCTCACTCCGCCGGAAATCTTGGCGCCCGGGCATACAGATTTCAACGTGCGGGTAGCTTCGATGTAATTGATAGCATATTCGTTGTGCTCCTCAATACCGGTAGCCACCGCGAAAATATTGGGGTCGAAAATGATATCCGTAGGATCAAAACCCACCTGTTCGGTGAGAATTTGATAGGCACGCCGGCAAATGTCTACTTTCCGCTGAATGGTTTCGGCCTGGCCCTGTTCATCAAAAGCCATCACCACTACCGCAGCGCCAAAACGCCTGCAAATACGCGCCTGCCGGATGAATTCGGCTTCACCTTCTTTCAGGGAAATGGAATTGACGATACTTTTTCCCTGCAAACACTTCAATCCGGCCAGAATAACGTGGAATTTGGAAGAATCCACCATCACCGGCAAGCGGGCAATATCAGGCTCGGCCGACAACAGGTTGAGGAACTTCACCATGGCCGCCTCGGAATCGAGCAGGCCCTCGTCCATGTTCACGTCGATAATCTGGGCGCCACCTTCCACCTGTTGGCGGGCAACCGTTAAAGCTTCGTTGTAATTACCCTCCTTGATCAATTTGGCAAAACGCGCCGAGCCCGTCACATTGGTACGTTCGCCAATATTCACGAAATTGGTGTTTTCGCGGATCACCAGCGGTTCCAGGCCGGCGTACATGGAATAGGGCTGTTTGGGACGAGGAACCCTGGGGGGGTATTTTTTTACATGTGCTGCAATGTGCCTGATATGATCCGGGGTAGTGCCACAACATCCACCGGCAACATTGACAAAGCCGGATTTTGCAAAATCCTCCATGAAAATGCACATTTCATGGGCTGTTTGATCGTATTCGCCAAATTCGTTCGGTAATCCTGCATTGGGATAAGCACTCACAAAACAATCTGCCAATCCAGCAAGGGCTTCCAGGTGCGGACGCATTTCTTCCGCACCAAGGGCGCAGTTCAGGCCTACGGCCCAGGGTTTAGCGTGTTTGATGGAAATCCAGAACGCTTCAACGGTTTGTCCGCTCAGGGTACGTCCGGAGGCATCGGTGATGGTTCCGGAAATGATAACCGGCAACCTGTATCCTTTTTGCTCAAACACTTCTTCGATGGCATAAATAGCTGATTTGCAGTTTAATACATCGAAAATGGTTTCTACCAGAATGATATCGGTGCCGCCATCCATCAGTCCGCTCACCTGTTCGGCGTAGGCATCTTTGGCTTCGTCGAACGTGAGCGTACGAAACCCCGGATCGTTTACATCCGGGCTTAAACTGAGTGTTTTATTTAAAGGCCCCAGGGCGCCTGCCACAAACTTTGGCGCCGGATCTACTTCCTGCTGATATTTTACAATCGCTTTTTTGGCGATAGCCGCTGCCGCTTTGTTGATATCGTAACAAATCCCGGCCGGCATATCAAATTCAGCCTGGGAGATGGCTGTGGCATTGAAGGTGTTGGTTTCAATAATATCCGCTCCGGCCTCCAGGTATTTACGGTGGATATCTTCAATGATATCAGGTCTGGTCAGGCACAACAGGTCGAAATTTCCTTTTAAATCGCGGTGATGGTTTTCAAACCGTTCGCCTTTAAAATCAGCTTCAGGCAGGTTATAGGATTGCAAAAATACCCCCATGGATCCATCAATGATCATGATGCGTTCCTGGGCAATTTCGGTCAATATCTGAGCGGTGTTTTTTGTCATGATGGGTAGATAGCCTGAGCAAAACGCAAAGGTATAACTTTCGGCAGCCGGACTGGATTGTGTTACAGGAGCAAATCGTGTTTGTCAATTTTTTTGGTCATCAACCTGGGTATGCCCTCTTCCGTTTGATCAACAATCGAGCTAAACCGGGCATTCCAGACAATATCAGTTGCCACATAGGAGCGGCGTGCGTGTACTTGTTGTTGGGTGGTTTCGTCGGTACCTTTCACCAATACCAATACCTCCACGTTGCCGTCCAACAAATCCTGTGCGGAAAAACTTTGGATCGGGCTCTGATCATTTAATGCATGTACAACTGTCCAGGACAAGGAGAAAAAGCTGATTTTGTTGATTTCCAGGCCCAGCGGGTAGAACTTTCTGCTTAGCGTACCGCTTTCTTCTCTTTGATTGATCACCAATAACAATTGTACTTCTGTTTCTATCAGTTCACTTTTGCTCTTGTTAGCCATTCGGAACATCAATCCTTGTCCATCCTTGTAAGGAGCCACCAACATATGTTCACTAAAAATAATTCTGGCTGCGGGTCTTGAAAACCGGCCATACAACAGCCCGGTCATCAGGGCAAAAGCCAACAATCCAAAAAAAGATTCAAGGGATGCAAGCAGGCTGATTATGAACCCGTTAGGACTGATATGACCATATCCTACGGTGGTTAGCGTCTGACTGCTGAAAAAAAACGCCTGCATGAAATTGTGCAGGGCATCTCCTTTTTGGATGCCATTAAAATGCTCCACGCCAATCAGGATATAAAAGCAGGAAAACATCAGATTTAGCAACAGAAAAAAGCCGAATATCAGCACTAAAAAGCGGCCCCACGGCATGGCTATGAGGTGATAATAGGTATTATCCCAGGAACTTACCTGCTCTCTTTCTACATTAAAAGATCCGTCCGGATTCATCAGCCTTACATCCAATGCAAGGTTTTTCCCGAAACCCAGTTCACGTTCAAGTGGATTACTCTTAATTTTGCGGAGGAGTCTGCTGAAATTTCCGTTATTTTCTCTTTTGCGCTTCATTCCTATTTTTTTTCATTGCTTTGGCCAAACAAAAGGTAAATCTTAAAGTTTACATTATATGAAACGACGTGCCATAGTTTGGTTCCGGCATGACCTTAGACTGCATGATAACGAGGCGCTCGCCACAGCACTCCGGATGGCAGAAGAGGTTGTGCCTGTATATATTTTTGATGAAAGAGTTTTCCAGGGTACTACCCGGTTTGGATTTCGGAAAATTGGGGCTCACCGTACACAGTTTATGTTAGAAAGTGTGGCCAATTTACGCGAAAATCTGGAAAAAATTGGCGGCAAATTGGTGGTCAGGGTTGGACGTCCTGAGCCAATTCTAACTGAAATGGCCCAGCAAATCAAGGCCTCATGGGTGATATGCAACCGGGAACGCACACACGAAGAGGTTTTAGTGCAGGATGGCCTGGAGCAAAAACTCTGGGGCATTGGCGTTGAACTCCTGTACACCCGTGGCAAAATGTTGTACCACACACAGGATCTTCCTGTACCGGTTCAACATACTCCGGATATTTTCACGCAATTCAGAAAAGAAACGGAGCATATTACTCCGGTAAGAGAGCCTTTACCTTCCCCCTCTGGTATGGCGCCATTGCCGCCCGGAGTAGCAGACGGTGATATGCCAACCTTGTCAGATTTTGGCTTTGAACCTATTCCTAAAGATCCAAGATCGGTACTGGAATTTAAAGGTGGTGAAACAGAAGGGCTGAAGCGTTTGCGTCATTATTTTTGGGAAAAAGACCAGGTTGCCCATTATAAAGAAACCAGAAACGGTTTGATCGGAGCAGACTATTCATCCAAATTCTCACCCTGGCTTTCTCAGGGCTGTCTTTCTCCCAAGTTGGTTTATCATGAGTTGAAACGATATGAAAGGGAGCGGGTGAGCAATGAAAGCACTTATTGGTTGTTTTTTGAATTGCTCTGGCGGGATTTTTTCCGGCTCATGGGCAAAAAATATGGAAACAAAATTTTCCAAAAAGGAGGCGCGCAAGGAAAAGAATTGCGTCACTTGAAAAACAATCAGGAAATGTTCCAATTGTGGGCTGAAGGCAAAACCGGCGTTCCTTTCATTGATGCTAATATGCGGGAGCTGGCCGCAACAGGATGGATGAGCAATCGGGGACGGCAAAACGTGGCCTCTTTCTTAGTTCGCGACCTGAAGGTGAACTGGCAAATGGGAGCAGAATTTTTTGAGAGCTTGCTGCTCGACTATGATCCTTGCAGCAATTGGGGGAACTGGAATTATGTTGCCGGAGTTGGCAGCGACCCCAGAGAGGACCGCTATTTCAATATTCTTACTCAGGCCAAAAACTATGATGCACATGGCGATTATGTACGCCTTTGGTGCCCGGAATTAAAGGATGTCTCCCATGAAAAAATCCACCGCCCGGATCAGTTAAGCAATACTGAAAGAAACGGTTACCCAAAGGCGATCGTTAAAATTGAAAAATGGGCGCAGTAGAGAATGTGAGCGTAAAATAAACATGAATCATCCGAGCTCCAGGAATACTCATATATTTTAACTCGCATCCCGGACCTCGCAAGAGGCCCAATTTAGCGCCTATAGTCAGACCTCTGCCGGGGTCTGCTACACGTATCATAAAACAAACATGAGTCACCCCAAAATCCGGGATGACTCATGTTTGTTTTATGATACTCAACTTTAAGGCACGCTTCGAATGTACCAGGTTTCTGGCACGGGCCCAAAAGCTGATTAAGGTCTTCTCCTCACTCGCATATTCACTCAATAGTCCGAATCATCGGCTATGTCACGTTCATCTTCATCATCACGACGACGGGTTACGATGATATGATCGTCTTCATCAGACTGACCATCATCCAGATCATCATCATCCTCTCCGGCGCCATCAAATTCGTCATCCACCTCTACATCCACCTCTGCGAGTTCTTCTTTGAGTTGACCATCATCATCAAAGTCATCATCGTCTTTAACGATACGCTTTGCTTCCATGATCGTCATGCGGATCAGGTAGTAGGTATCATCCGTTTCAAAAGGGAGCGCAGACACTTTTTTGCCGTCTTTGTCATTATAGGAGACAAGACTTTCTGCATATCCGGACGGATACTTTTGCTTTACAAGCCGAACGATCTCCTCCGGGAGAGCGTCATAATCTTTGACAACGCGTTTTTTAGCCAAGGTCAGGGTGTATTTTGGTTTGAGAAAACAGTGAGCGAACACTGCATTCAAGTGCGGCAAATTTATGGGCCAGTTTTTCAAACAGACAAATTTTTTTTTCAAATAAAAGATTAGGGGGGGCTATATTTTTACCACCAGGTTCCCAATTGCCTGTTTTATCTTTGGCTCAAATATCATTCTGAGCTTCCATGCGCATTTTATTTACCTTTTATGTGTACTTTTTTCTTGCGTTGGATCCATTGTTTGGACAGGCGAACTTAATCTTTGAGGACTTTAATGAATGCAGCT
>DLXL01000169.1:0-2562 GCA_003448025.1 Saprospirales bacterium
CGCATTACGATCTGTTTCTTAGGGAAGATGCTGGCTGGCGGGTAAACACAACCAATGGACTGGTGCCTACCCAGGCGCAGTTCAAACAAGTGCTATCCAATATCACCAGCTTGCGAATACGGGGAGAATTCCACCATTTTGCCGTGGATTTTGGCGGTTTAGATAATGTTATCCTGGAAAGTAACTTTAATTTTGATCTGGATGCCGACAACAGTTCGGGCCTCACTAATGGTGATTATCGGGCTGATACTTCCTGTACTCCTTCTGTTACGGTAGTGGGTAACGACCCCTTGCTCACCTCGGAAGGGCCCATAGACTCCATCAGAATCATGATGTTGAACGGCACTGCGTTTGACCAAATCTACTTGCCCAATATTCCACCACCCATACAGGTGGTGGTGTACGATGCACACCATATTACCCTGATCAATCCGGGTAATGGCAGTCCAGCCGATTTTCTGGCTGTCATTAAGCAATTGCAATATCTGGATGCTGCTGTTCATCCGCTTCAAGGGGTTCGGAGGGTGGAATTTCAGGTATATGCCGGTTGTGGCCTGGCTGGTACGCAACGCGCCTTTTTGCCCATCTACCCCCCGCCCAGAGCCGGCTTGCCGGGCGATACCATTGTTTGCGCCAATACTCCGCCATTCAGTCTGTTCAGCGTTTTAAAGGGCTTTCCTGATCCAGGGGGCATCTGGGTGCCGGAGCCTTCCGGTATACCCGGCTTTTTTGACCCGTCTACGTATACTTCAGGTGTCTATGCTTACATTTTTCCGCCCACTTCCGAGTGTCCTGGCGATACCTCTTTTGTATCCGTAGGCATTGAAATCCCGCCTGTCCTCAGGCCAGACACCACCATTTGCTTCGATGATGTGCTTTATCTGGAGCGTCCGCGCGCTTTATTGGAATGGACATGGAGTAATGGCAGTCAGCAGGAGATTTTACCTGTTTCGGAGCCTGGGGTGTACACGCTGATAGGTCAAACGGAAAATTGCCAGTTTGAAGACTCCGTGCAAGTGGATTTTTTCGCCTGCAAAGCATGTAATTTGTATGTGCCCAATGTATTCACGCCAAATGATGATGGCAACAACGATCAATGGCAGGCATTTTTACCCTGTCGCTGGTTGCGGTTCCAACTGGAAGTGTACGATCGGTGGGGCAGCTTGGTATTTACTGCCGACGATCCTGAACAAGCATGGGATGGAATGGTGCGGGGCAAAGATGCCATGACCGGTGTTTATGTATGGCGTCTGGAATGGGATGCAGACCTGTTTGGAGAAACCCAAACCTGGCACGCAAAAGGAGACGTAACTGTGGTACGTTGATTACTTCTTCTTTACCGCGATATAGTTTACTCCGGTCAGGGCTATCAGGGCCTTTTTCTGAGCCTCAATTTCCGAGGCTTTCAGATACTGGAACTTAATACCCACCATATGTGCCTTTCCATTGAACTGATAGTATTCCTGATAGCCTTCCTCCTGGAGTAAACGACGCAGCTTGTCTGCATTGCCTTTGTCAGACAAGGAGGCAATAATAAGGATACATTCCCTTCCATTTCTGGCAACATTGACCTTTTCGCGGGCGGCCTTTTCCTTGGCTTCCAGGGATTCCTGAGCCTGCTTTTCCGGGTCAGTTGTGACGGGTTGGGAAGCGGTAGTTTCTTCAAGATCTTCTGTTTTCGGAGTGCTCTCTACCTCTTTTTTATCCTTTTCCACTAATTCAGTATCAGGCTTAACAACCGGATCGGAAGCTGGTTTTTCCCGAAATTTCCAATACCAGATACCTGCGATAAGTGCTATAAGAAAAAGGAAAACGCCGAGGATTGTACCCCAATTGGAACTGCTTGCGGAACGCTCCGGAGCGTAGGTTGGTTCCGGCGTGGGCGGAGGTGGCGTTTGAACAGATGCTGTATTGCCCGTGGTAACATCAGGAGTAGAGGTGTCGCTTCCACTTACTTCCCTGGACCTTGTGATAGGAGAAAATTGAAGTGGTGGCAAACCATAGGATGCCGCATTGAAATTGGTAGCATCTGGCAAAAACTGGATTTTCTGCACATAATTTTTATAGAGTCGGCCCACGCCCGGAAGGGTAACAATCTCGCGTTGATCCAGAAGAGCGCGCATTTTCTCCACAAATGCTTCAACGGCTTTTCCTGCATCCTCAGTTGTAATGCCATGCGCATCGGCAATATCGGCAGTGAGCAGGCCGTCGTCAATTACCAGGTTTTCACTGAAAACCAGTGTTTTGGAAGGCGGATTTACGGAACCGCCGATGTAATCGGTAGTAGCAGGAGTCCTGGTAGCCGTGAAACCGCCGAAACCAGGTACTACCAGTGAATCATGCAGATATAATAGTTTCTCGATGTGGGCTGGGATATCAATTTGCATAGTATGTATTGGGCAAAAGCAAAATCACCTGATTTAAATAATAATTTTCTCATCCAAGTGGTGATCAAAACTGGAGCAAAGGTACTGTCCTATTACTACTCCATGTGAAAAAAAAGCAAATGGTTCTGCAACAGAATTACCCGGGTGGAAAACTTCGATGTTCCAAATAAAATTT
>DLXL01000169.1:2728-3519 GCA_003448025.1 Saprospirales bacterium
CTCATAATCAATCGGGCATATGGACACTACCGGTGAAGTTGGGTCTTTTTTTAAATCGGCGTTCTCCGTTGACAATGTTATTTTTGGTTTTGACGGAGGAGATCTCAAGGTGCTGCTAATCCAGCGCGGTCAGGCGCCTTTTAAGGATAAATGGGCTTTGCCGGGCGATTTGGTTTATCCGAATGAAGATCTTGACACCGCTGCTGAACGGGTATTGGAACAGCTTACCGGACTACGTGGCGTATACCTGGAGCAGGTAAAAACCTTTGGCGCGGTCAACAGGCACCCTTTGGGCCGGGTCATTACTGTGGCCTATATTTCACTGATAAAAATCAGCAATTATACTTTAACAGCAGCCTCTTTTGCTCAATCTGCCCAATGGCACAGCATTGACAAAGTAGGAGAGTTGGCTTTTGACCACAACGAAATCCTGGAGAGCTGCCTGCGGCGACTCAAAAGAAAGGTCCGAACTGCGCCCATCGGTTTTGAATTGTTGCCACCCAAGTTTACCCTCACGGAATTGCAACAACTTTATGATTCTGTACTGCAATTACCCAAACGGCTTGATAAGCGCAATTTCCGCAAGAAGATTCTTTCCATGAACTTGTTGGTTGAGTGCCCGGAAATGCAGGAAGGTGTGGCTCATCGTCCCGCAAAGCTGTACCAGTTCGACCGTGAGAAGTACCTGCAATTGACTAATGAAGGGTTCGTTTTCGATTTATAAGGTACAAAGTACACTAAAGCACTTAGGATATTACCAAAACACCGAAACACTAAAACACCAAAACACT
>DLXL01000169.1:3616-4060 GCA_003448025.1 Saprospirales bacterium
AAAACACCAAAACACTAAAACACCGAAACACCATGATCAAAATCGATCACATCGGCATTGCCGTTCGCAATATGGAGGAAAGCAATGAGCTCTTCCGGAAACTTCTGGGCGAATCCCATTACAAGGTAGAAACGGTTGAAAGTGAGCATGTTGCTACTTCTTTTTTTCGGATAGGGGAAAGTAAAATAGAGTTGCTGGAAGCCAATCATCCGGACAGTGCTATTGCCAAATTCATTGAAAAACGCGGTGAAGGTATTCACCATATCGCTTTTGAGGTGGATGATATCCACGCAGAAATCCAACGGCTCGAATCAGAAGGCTTTATCCCGCTCAACCGCGAACCCAAGCGCGGAGCCGATAATAAACTCGTAGCATTCCTTCATCCCAAATCGTCCAACGGGGTGCTGGTGGAACTGTGTCAGAGTGTTTGAGTGTTTTGGTGTT
>DLXL01000169.1:4231-6082 GCA_003448025.1 Saprospirales bacterium
GGTGTTTTGGTGTTTTAGTGTTTGACAGGTATAATCAATCAGCTTGTATTTTGTAAGTATAACACAATAATACTCAGCCGAACGCCAACTAAAACACCAAAACACTAAAATACCAAAACACTCACAAACTCCTCGTCCGCCCTCCATCTACCGGCAAATTAATACCATTGATGTATCCGGCTGCGGGGCTTGCCAAAAATGCTACTGCTGCAGCTACCTCTGAAGGCTCTGCAAAGCGACGCATGGGAACCTGGTTTTTGAATTGTTGTTCCACGACTTCTGTGCTGCTATTATTGGCAGCAGCCCGTTTGTTCACGATCTCTTCGAGCCGGCCGGTACTGGTGAAACCGGGAAGCACGTTGTTTACGGTTATCTGATATTGCCCAACTTCGTTGGCCCAGGTTTTAGCCCAGGAAGCCACGGCCCAGCGGGTGGTATTGGATACGCCCAAGCCGTCTAAAGGCTCTTTCACTGAAGTACTAATGATGTTGATGATGCGACCATAACCGGCGGCTTTCATGCCGGGAAGCACCGCCTGCGCCAGAATCTGGTTGCAGAGCAGGTGGTTATGATAGGCTTCCACGAAATTTTTGGTGGGCGCCTCTGTAATGGATCCGCCCGGAGGTCCGCCGGTGTTGTTTACCAGGATATGAATGGTTTTTTCCTGCAATAGTGCGTTGACCCGGTCTTGCAGTGTTAGGCTGTCGCCATAATCAGCTACCAGATAATCATGTTTTTGGCCCTGACTGGTATCCAGCGTTTGCATGGCGGCTATTAGTTTGGTGTCGTTTCGGGCCAACAGAACCACATTGGCGCCCAACAGGGCCAGCTCCTGTGCTGTTGCCAGTCCGATGCCTGCGCTGGCGCCGCCAACGAGTGCGTTATGGTGGAGAAGGGAGAGATTCATGGTGCAAAACTAAGGTAACGCTCGAGGATTATGGGAGTATTTTGTATGTACAGCCAGAAGTATGGTTTGGGAAGGTTATCCATCAAACGGCCCAAACCTATGACAGAGCGCCCCCAAAACAGCATTAGCCGTGACATTTTTTTGCCAGGATAAATGGTTGGCATCATAACCAATCATAAAATCGGGCATTTTATAATGTCACGACTACGCCGTTCTGATATTGATTAATTCCCCCATTTCCCTGCGGGCTACTGGAATGTCACGGCTAACGCCGTTTTTGGCGGCTGCGCCGCTGGGGGTTATTGTATCACCCCCCCGCGTCCGCCACAAACACGACCTTCCTGCGCTACCAGCACCCAGTACACCCCTTGTGCCAACCGCCCTAAACGGAATTTCGAGCGTTGCTGGATGCCGTTTTGCTGTTGTACCAGTCGGCCCGTGGCATCCCAAATGCTCAGATCAAAAGGCTGGGAATCGTTTAATCCCTCAGCTTGCAGGGTAAATTCCCCCTGATTTGGGTTGGGGAATATGCCCAGAGTACCCTGCCCAAACGGCTGTGATGTCGCGCTGGTTTGGCAAGGTGCAAAGGGTCCGCCAGGTGATCCTTTCAAACATCCATCCATCCAGGCTTGTGGCAGATTGGGATTGCCAATAGAGTCTACCAGTTCCAGTGTGTAACCATTGCCATCAGCACCGGTGGGCCAGGGGTTTTCTGTGCCGTAGTACACAGATTGGTACAATCGACCACTGGCATCGTACAACCGGAGCGCATCTCCGGCGTTACTCAAACCAAAAGCAAAAGGGCCGGCAATATTCGTTATCGTTGGGTAAACCAGGGCAAAGGAATCCTGATTGCGGTATATGACTAAGTATTCCCCAGCAGAGAGCACGGTTGGATCGGGTAGGGTAAAGGTATTGTCTTCAGAGGCGTCCTTAAAAATCCA
>DLXL01000169.1:6311-6858 GCA_003448025.1 Saprospirales bacterium
GAGGCATAGTTGATTTCGCTGATTTGAATAACCTCCGTGCAGGGTGCATAAGCCGCTCCCGGTGAACCGCCAATACAGCCCGGGAACCAGGATTCCGGCAGGTTTGGATCCAGACTATCGGCGCGCAGTTCCAGACTTGGCCCCCATCCGTCTGCCGCCGATGGCCAGGGTGTGTTGTTGTCGTAGGTCATTTGCAACACAAGCTCATCAAAGCGATTGAACAGGCTAATGGTTTAGCCGTTGTTGCTCAAACCAAAGCCTAAAGGTCCCCAAACGGGTACTTGCGGGTGCTGACTGTGAAAATGCGCGGTATCCTGTGCAAGTACCAACCGGCCCTGAGGCGCCACCACCGTGCCCTGCGGGAAGGTGAAAGTGTTTAATGGATTGCCGTCGGTGAGGCGCCAGCCTGAAATGTCCAGCGCTCCATTGCCATAGTTCAACAATTCAAGCCAGTCGTCGGAATTCCTTGTGCTGTCCGGGTGGTAGTGCAATTCACTGATGGCCATACGCCCCTGGAAGCCTGTTGGCGCAAATACCGCCCGGAAAA
>DLXL01000169.1:7104-10757 GCA_003448025.1 Saprospirales bacterium
AAAAAGGTGTATCCAGGCTCCGGAATGGCCGTCATGCTGATCTCATTGCCATCGAAATAAATGCCACTCCAGGGCAGAGGGCCGGGGGTGATGGTATTGAGGGTAATTCTTCCTGAGCCAACCGGAAAGGCATCTAAGGTCACTTCAACCTGTCCATTCATGCCCAGGTTATTCTGGATAAAATCACGTACCAATGGTCCGCGTTCCGTCAGACTATTTTGGTAGGTGAGGTGATTGTCAGTGAATGCGGCCATTTGGCCGGGGATATCATTTGGGTTTCCCCACCGGGCGTATAGTTTGGGCATTTCCACCACCGTTTGCTCGTACATACGCTGTTCCACCCGGGTTAATGAATCGGGCAGGTAGGCTGTATTCATCAGGTCGGCAAACCGGTTAATGAAATAGTTTCGGAATTTGGGATTTTCCATGCCGCGTTTCCAGACCCTTACAAAGGGATTATTGATGTCAATATCCTGCAAAAACTGGATGGGGTTGTCGTAAACAGAGGTCCATCCACCGGGCGCCAGGGCAAGTTCAAAATCCTGGATGCAATACCGCCAACTGAAATTGGTTTTGTCTGAGCGGTAAATTTTGATGTTATTGCCCGGCCAGTCTCTATTGCCTACCCATGACTCTGCAATGATGTAATCATGGTAGTATTTCATGTCGAACAGGCGATCTGTTTGCTCCCAGAAAGTAGAATCTGCTGGATTCAAATTGTCAAAAGCTTCCATTGCCGTGTAAAAGCCATCTGTTGATCCTGTTACAGGTCTCAGAACGCTGTTATACCAATAACTAAGCGACAAAATATCGAGCGAATCTTTATCGCAATCGTCTTCAGCCTTGAAGAAGCTATCGTCAAATTTTTCCCGCAGTTCATACAAGCCAAAATAGTTGCCATTGATATACACGCTTACCGGTCTCCAGCCACTGTAATAGTTGTTGGTAGCATCGCCCATGGCTTCCACGGCACAGGCATCTTTGTATGGATACCACAGGAAGAGGTTGCTTCCATTTCGCAGGTATATTTTGTCATAATTGGTATGTTTGGGTTTGGTTGGAATAAAGGTGTGCTCCACTGGCCCATCTCCCAGAGCGGAATGGGCAAAGTTGATTTGAAAGGAGTGCTGGGGCTGGAATCGACTGCCCCCTGCGCCTCCATCCATCTGCATGGCTACCTGTTGGGAAATGACCAATCGGTGGGTGTCTTGCAGGTCAAAATAATCTACATGCGCCAACTTTTCCCAATCGGTCCACCAGTTGTCAAAAATACCATTCGGACCGTACAGGTTATTTTGTTGAGTTGTAACGGAAAGTATAGGGGTGGTATGGGTAATGCCCAACAGGTAGCTTGAAGCAACCAGTTTACTGGGCAAGATACCTGCCTGAAAGGCGCGCGCTTTTAATACGGTGGAATAATAAATGGTAATGGGGTTCCCATCATAAATCGGATCGTTTTCGTCCGGGTCGCTACCGTCAAGGGTATATCGGACAACGGAATTGCTGTCGTTTGGGTTTGTTATGCTGGTTGTAATGATGGTATTATACAAACCGGCGGGCGTTTCAATAACGGGGGGCAGCAGATAGTCCAGAAAGGTTTCAGACTGATTATTGGTTTGCCCGGGAGTAGGTGGTGCAAAAAGGGCGATGTTTTGAGCAGCGTCTGGAAAGCTGCCGTTGCTGTTGTCCAGGTTTTTGCTATTCACCACCAGACTACCCGCTAATTGCAGATCAGGTTGAAAGAGATACACGGTATCGCCTTCGGCAGACAATTTAAAATTGGTATGAAGGTTAGTTTGGGAAGTAACTTGCTGAAATTCAAAACTCAACTCGGTGTCCTGAACCAACTTGATACTAAAATCAACGTATGTATATACGATATTCGGGTCGGTCCATGCCACATCGAATGCCAGGCTGGTTATATAACCAGGTGTTAGTCCGGCTGCTACCAATTCATCGGCGCGAATGAGGAATTGATGTCTTGCGGCCCAATACCAGTTGCCATAGGGAGCCGGATAGTCGTATGGGGTGTTTTGGATGGTTTCATTTCCTACAACCACCTGATTGATTCGCATATTTGGACGCAATTTTGCTCTGTTACCATATGGTGCGCCACAAGAATATTCATTCCCATCGTTGAACGTAAAGGAGGAAGAAAAGTAGGAAGTACTGCTTTGATTGAAAACGGAATTGACGGTGTACCCTGTATTGTTATAGGAACAAGTATTTATGAGCAGATTAGAAACGCCATCCCAATAGATAGAGTCAGAAAAAAGGTGTTCGTTCCACCCAATCACCGGTGTAAAAGTGCCGGTATTATGTACCGGTTTAAATACGGTAATTGGGGTTCGGTTTTTACCACTGCAAAAAATAACCTTGTATTCATTGGGCGCCAATGGAATGTTGGGGAGTTGCCACATATCAGGGATATTCAAGCGGTCAGAAAGGCGATAATTCAGCAGGGAGACCGTATCCGGCCCTGGATTATATAGTTCTATCCAATCGGGGAATTCACCATTTTCATCGGCAATAGTGCTGTAATTCCTGTTGGAGCCTTCATTAATGACGATTGCTTGTGCATTGATCTGCAAACAGGTAAGCAGCAACGCAGTTGTTGCGAGCAGGGTATTTTTCATAGACAAAAAGGGAAATAAGCCACCTTTTTAGTCAGTAGCTTGAGCTAAATAGTGCGCAATATTACCACAATAAAAAGATGCCCGCCGGGCAAAATATGCCACCCGCAGACACATCGCATTTAAGCCCGCGATACTACTACAGGTGCGCAAGATCCTCACAAATGCCCGCAGGGCATCCCCCCCCCCAAAACGGCGTAGCCGTGACATTCCAGTAGCCCCAAGGGGATATGTGGCGTAATGGATAAAGGAATGGTGTTAGCCATGACATTATATTGCCGTGCAGAAACGTTTGTTATTTTAACAAATGGAATTTGGCGTTTTACAATATCACGGCTACGCCGTTCTGCATTTAATTGATCCCATATCCCTTGCGGGCTACTGGAATGTCACGGCTACGCCGTTTTTTGGGTACGGCTACGCCGTTTTTTAGATGGGGGTGTGGAAGATGTATTTTTCGTCGTGTTCGATTTCGAATTTTTGCAGGAATTCGAGGTATTCGTCACGGAAGGTTTGTTTTAGGTGGTGGCCTTCCTGATTTTGGACGTACCTATAGACGGCACTAACTTGAGATTTGGCGTATGAAAAGGCGCCAAATCCTTTTTGCCAGGCAAATGGTTGTTCCAAAAATTTATGATCGTTGACCCAGCCGGATGCATTTGATTTAACTTTCTGCATCAGATCTGAAAGGGAATGTTCGGGATTGAGTCCGAAGAAGCAATGAACGTGGTCTGCTACACCATTGACTATTAATGTCTTGTGCCCGAGGTTGTTGATGGTCTGGCCCATGTAGCCAAACAGTTCCTGTCTGAATTCGGGCAAGATCAGGCCATGGCGGTATTTGACCGCAAATACTGTTTGAATGAATAGTTGATGATAGGTGTTTGCCATGATAAGCGTGTTTATGGATTAATGAATATCTAAAATTAAAGAAAAAATCTGTCAAATCAAGCCTGAATCTCAAAATAAGATAAATAAAACGTACATAACAACGATACTGCGGGGTCGTAAGACCCTCGC
>DLXL01000169.1:10876-11430 GCA_003448025.1 Saprospirales bacterium
TGCGGGGTCGTAAGACCCTCGCAGAACATATTGCCCGAAGGGCATCCTCCCGAACGGCGTTGCCGTGACATTATAGCAAGACCCCCCGACCACGCAAGAGCATGATCGGGGGGATGTATTGGATTGTTGGATGGAGGACCAACAATGATTCTGTATGTCTAAAGGTATCAAATTACCCTTTGCCAGCCTTGGAAGCTTCGATTACCGCTTTGGAAACGCTTTCCGGAGGCGGAGCGAAGTGGCTGAACTCCATGGTGCTGGATGCACGGCCAGAGGTCAGGGTGCGCAACTGAGTCACATAACCGAACATTTCAGACAGAGGCACTTCAGCCTGGATGGCAACAGCGCCACCCATACGAGTTTCCTGTCCTTTTGGAAGACCACGACGGCGGTTCAAGTCGCCAATAACCGGACCAACATATTCTTCCGGAGTGATTACTTCCAATTTCATGATAGGCTCCATGATTTGTGGCTTTGTGGCTGGAGCTGCAGCGCGGAAGCCTTCTTTAGCACACAATTCAAATGCAATAGGCTTGGAGTCCACGGCGTGCATG
>DLXL01000169.1:11569-11916 GCA_003448025.1 Saprospirales bacterium
GGCTTGGAGTCCACGGCGTGCATGCTACCGTCAGTTACTCTCACCTTCATAGAGTCGATGTTGTAACCAGCAAGGATACCATTGTTCATCATCTGGTTGAAACCATCCATGATAGGCTTCTGGTAGTTTTTATCAATTGCACCACCCACGATAGCCCATTCGAACTGGAGTTTCTTCTTGCCGCTTTTGAAGTCTTCGCTGTTCAGGAATTCCTCGTCGGCTGGGCCGAGTTCGAATTCCATATCTGCGAAGAGACAAGCACCACAGGTTTGCTTTTTCAAACGTTCGCGGTGAGAATTAGTTTTGGTCAAAGCCTCCTTATAGTTAACATGTGGAGGACCCTGGTT
>DLXL01000632.1:0-714 GCA_003448025.1 Saprospirales bacterium
TCCCAAAATTTCCCCCAAATGACTCCCAAAATGACTCCTAAATGACCTTTAAAGCCCCCAAACTTACATCTTCGGGATTGTATTATAAATCACCAGAAAAATCATAGCAAGTTTCATTTCCTCTGAAATGTTGGGGGCAAGCTGGTCATTTACAGCCCAATCTCTCGGATCCTGTGCGCGAAGCGTATAAAGGTAAAAATTTCCATAATTGGCATCCTGCACTTGCCATTCATCAAACTGGTTGGACCATTTACTCCGGATATTGAGGGTAACATCATTGTCAGATACGCGCCACTCCTTGAAATCGCCAGCCCAGGCAGTGCGCATGGTAATGACCACCCCTGTGTAGGTGCGGAGTTCCCATTGTTGCGGATCATCTTTCCATTTTTGGCGTATCGTACCGCGCTGTCCGCCCAGATCAAAATCCCATTCCGACCAGTCGTCGCGTACATTTAACCAGCGCAGTTTGAGTTCGCCGTACAGCTCCTCCTGTAATTCGTCGCCCTCTTCCAGCATACGCGGATCGTCCACACTTGCATAGAATTCCCATTCCACAAAGGAGTCCTGCCAGCGCGAGCTCACGGTGGTCAGGATGGGCGCCTGAGCCAATACAGAAAAGGCTGCAAGCACACTCAGGCTAGTAAATATGAACCGTACGTTTACCATGATTAAAAGGCACGAGGTTACACTAAGGCACAAAGGCACAAAGGCGCG
>DLXL01000632.1:842-6769 GCA_003448025.1 Saprospirales bacterium
ACAAAGGCACAAAGGCGCGAAGGCACGAAGTTTAAAATATGGTGCGCAAAGCGCACCTAACACTTAGCGCCTTAGCGTCTTTGCGCCTTAGTGTCCACACACCTTTGTGCCTTTACAACAGCTTTGCGCCTTTAAAAGGGCAGATCGTCTGAGCTAACCGGTGGCGCATCCGAATAATTTGGGAACGGATCAGCCGGAGCGTTTTCAGAAGTTGATCTGTTTCGTGTACCAGAATTACCGCCACCAGATTCGCCGGTAGCTGCATCAATACGCCAGGCATTCAGATTGGTCAGGTACTTGCCATTCCATTCCCTGCCACGCAGATCGAACGAAACCCTAACCTGATCACCTTCAGAGAAATTGTCCAACAGACTGCACCGATCTTGTACTGCCTGAAATTTAATTAACTGCGGATAGTTGCCGTCCGGCACTTCCAAAACAAACTCACGAGCCGTAAAACTGGCAGATTTTTGCTCAGTTGGGAATATGCGGTGTAGTTTGCCTTCAATATCAAAAGCCATAATCGAATAAAATGATTGATAAACAAGGTTGCAAAATTGCACACAATAAATGATAACCAACAATGGAATATCTGCAAGCTCACTTTAAAGTCCAACAATTACTACCTTTGCGGCGCTTTAACCAAACTTAGGGGGCGCAATATCCCCCGTTCACACATTCACTCAATCACACATGGCTCGCGTAGAACTAGTGATGCCCAAGATGGGCGAGAGCATCATGGAGGCCACCATTCTCAAATGGCGCAAAAAACCAGGCGATTCCGTTGAACTGGATGAACCCGTTCTCGATATTGCTACGGATAAGGTTGACTCCGAGGTGCCTTCTCCGGTTGCCGGAACTATTGTGGAAATTCTGTTTCAGGAAAATGAAGTGGTAGCCATCAATAAGGCCATTGCCATCATCGAAACCGAAGCAGGCGCCGCAGTTTCCGCAGGCAGCAGTGCTGCATCCACCACCACCCCTGATACTGCCGCAGTACAAGCCGCCCAGGTGCCTTATATCCCTCAGACAGTCGCTTCCGCAGCAGTACAATCCAGCGCTGACCGCTTTTACTCTCCGCTTGTACGTACCATCGCCAAAGAAGAAGGGATTTCCCAGCAGGAACTGGATGCCATTCCGGGTACCGGACAGGATGGTCGTGTGACCAAAAAAGATATCCTGGCTTATATGGCCAACCGGGGCAATGCCGGCGCCGTTGCAACTAGCAGTCCCTCATCACCTATCGCGCCTTCTGCACCCGCCCCAACGCCCGCGCCGACTATACCTGCTCCACCTCCGGTATCCATTTCCGGCAACGTGGAAATTATTGAGATGGATCGCATGCGCAAACTTATCGCCGACCACATGGTGATGAGCAAACACACCAGTCCGCACGTAACCTCTTTCGTAGAGGTAGATGTAACCAATCTGGTGAACTGGCGCAACCGGATTAAGGATCAGTATAAAAAACAATACGGCGAGAATATCACCTTCACGCCTATTTTTATAGAGGCCGTTGCACGCGCGATCCGCGATTTCCCCATGATCAATATTTCTGTTGACGGCACCAAACTGATCGTCAGGAAAGACATCAATATTGGCATGGCCGCAGCGCTTCCAAGTGGCAATCTGATTGTTCCGGTGATCCGTAATGCAGATTTTCTCAATCTGGCCGGTCTTACCAGACAAGTAAATGATCTGGCCAACCGCGCCCGCCAAAACCAGCTCAAGCCGGATGAAATTCAGGGCGGCACCTTTACCATTACCAACGTAGGTACCTTCGGAAACGTGATGGGCACGCCTATCATCAACCAGCCACAAGTAGCTATCCTGGCCACAGGCGCTATCCGGAAAAAGCCTGCTGTACTGGAAACCGAATACGGCGATGTGATTGCCGTGCGCCAGATGATGTTCCTTTCGCTCTCCTACGACCACCGTGTGGTAGACGGGTCCCTTGGAGGGTCTTTCCTGCGCCGGATAGGAGATTATCTGGAGCAGTTTGATCCGAATAGAACTATTTAAGCATGAGCCAGGGCTTACTGTCGGTGTGACTGCCAGCCACCCCGACAGTAGCAGCTAACCTGGTTTTTGTAGTTGTTCATGTATTAAAAATAACCCCGGTCTTCGCGACCGGGGTTATTTTTTTTTACCCAACATCAGGTTAAAAAAAACATAAATATGCATCCGGACGCCCAACCCAATTGGAACCAAATGCGTCCTTTGGCGAATTAACAACCCTAGCTTCAATGCACATAAAACACTTAACCTACCCGCCACTGCGGACGCTCCTGCTTTTGCCCCTCCTTCTGGCCACTTTATCGACCCTGGCGCAAGACCGCCACACCATCAGCGGCACCGTGACCGACCAGGCCAGCGGCGAACACCTGATCGGAGCTACGGTGCGCGATCTGAAATCCGGAAAAGGCACTGTTACCAACACCTTCGGCTTTTACAGTCTGACCCTTCCGGCAGATTCTGCCCTGATTGCTATTACCTACATCGGGTACAAACCAACAGGTTTCCGCCTACTGCTGAACAGTAATGTGGAGCAAAACGTGGGCATGGCCGACAACTCCACCCTCAAAGAAGTGGAAGTAGTAGCCCAACGATACGAGCGTGTGGAGGAACGCGCGCAAATGGGGCGCATTGACATCCCCATTCAGCAGATCAAAAATGTACCGGCCTTTCTGGGCGAAAAAGATGTACTCAAGGCCCTGCAATTGCTTCCCGGCGTTTCTGGCGGCGGCGAAGGTCAAAGCGGTATCTATGTGCGCGGCGGCGGTCCTGATCAAAACCTGATCCTGCTCGACGGGGTTCCGGTGTACAACGTATCCCACCTGTTCGGGTTTTTCTCTGTGTTCAATCCGGATGCCGTAAAGGACGTTTCGCTGATCAAGGGCGGCTTCCCCGCGCGTTACGGCGGCCGATTGTCGTCGGTGATAGAAATAAACATGAAAGAGGGTAATGAAAACGAGTTTCACGGCGAGGGGACCATCGGTTTGGTGGCATCCAAACTCACCCTGGAAGGCCCCATCAAAAAGGGAAAATCCTCGTTTATTGTTTCTGGTCGCCGAACGTACATTGATATCCTGGCCCGGCCGCTCATCAAGGCCGGTTTCCGCTCAGAAGGCGGGGATGGCGTTGTCGGGTATTTTTTTGATGATATTAATGCCAAGGTGAATTACCGTTTTGGGAAAAAGGACCGGGTTTACCTCAGTTTTTATACCGGGAAGGACAAGTTTTATTCCAATTTTGGCGAAAAAGATCCTGGTTATGAAGACCGGTTTAAGGCTGGTTTAGGCTGGGGTAATGTTACCTCTGCATTGCGGTGGAACCACATTATGAATCCCAAGCTTTTTGCCAATACCACCATTACCTATAGCCGTTACCGGTTTAATACCAGTACCGGATTTGAAAGTCGCGATTTGGAAAATGGGCGTTTGGTTACAGAAAACCGGTTTGACCTTGATTATTTTTCC
Organism: Saprospirales bacterium; assembly: GCA_003448025.1. Taxonomy (GTDB): domain Bacteria; phylum Bacteroidota; class Bacteroidia; order Chitinophagales; family Saprospiraceae; genus M3007. Next base: position 4,322 of record DLXL01000632.1, read on the forward strand.
GGTATTGATGATGTGGCGGCCAAGGTTGATTTCGATTATTTGCCGAGTCCGGACCATTACGTTCGCTTTGGCGCTAACGCCATTTTGCACACCTTCAGGCCTGGCACCTTCAAATCGAGTTTTTATTCTTTTGAAGAAGGCTTTGACACCCTGAGCAATACCGCCAATTACATTCAGGACAATGTCCGGGCCACCGAGTTTGCCGCCTATGCAGAAGATGACTGGAAAATTAACGCCCAATGGCGGGTCAACTATGGCCTGCACTTTTCGGGCTTTGCCCTTGCCGGGAAACCTTATTTTTCCCTTCAGCCAAGGCTCAATGCGCGCTATTTGTTCGGCCGGGGCTGGTCTGTAAAAGCAGGCTTCAGCACGATGCGCCAGTACATACACCTGCTCACCAACGAAACCATTGGTTTGCCAACAGATTTGTGGCTGCCAACCACCAAAAAAGTAAAACCTCAGGATGCCTGGCAGGTTGCTATTGGTACCGCAAAAACGCTTGGAAAGGATTACGAATTCAGCGTGGAACTGTATTACAAGGAAATGAAAAACGTGATAGCCTTCAAAGAAGGGTCCAGTTTATTGCAGTTTCAGGATTGGGAAAACAGGGTTTCGCAGGGCAATGGAACAGCTTATGGCGCCGAATTTTTTGTGCAGAAAAAAACCGGGAAACTCAGCGGCTGGGTAGGGTATACGTTGTCCTGGGCTAACCGCCAGTTTGACGATATCAATTTCGGGGAGGTATTCCCATACAAATACGACCGCCGTCATGATTTTGAGATCACCGGATCGTATCAGTTCACCAAGCGCTTTTCTATGTCGGGCAGCTGGGTGTATTCCACCGGTAATGCCGTTACCTTCGGTACCTCCAAGTACCTCGGGCCAAGTGACAATTCTTACAGTAATTACCTGCAACAAGTTACACACACACCTGAGCGCAACAATTTCCGGATGCCTTCTTACAACCGGCTCGACATTGGTTTTGAGTTTACCAAACAAAAACGCCGGTACAAACGCACCTGGGCTTTTGGCGCTTATAATGCCTACAATCGCAAAAACCCTTTCTTCCTGTTCACCGAAGACGAAGAAGTGAACGGAGAAGACCGTACCGTGCTCAAAAAAGCGGCACTTTTCCCCATCATTCCTTACATCGCCTGGAGTTTTAAATTCTAAACCATGAAAAATATCCTCATCATACTTTGTCTGAGCGCTATTGCGCTAACGTCTTGCGAAAGCTTCTTTAGTCAAACCGTGGAAATTGATCCACCGCCCTATGAAAAACAGCTTTCTTTTCACCTGAACTTATCGGATCAGGATACGGTAGCAGAAGTGATTTTGACCCGGAATTTTGGCATTTTGGAATATGTGCCAAGTCAGAACCAGTATCTGGTATATGGTGGCGCTGTGGCGCTGTTGAAAAATGGCCAGCCCTGGATTGCGTTACAGCCCGTAAGCACCGACAGCAGTTTCTTACTGCGCGGAACATTGCCGGAGCCTTTCCAGATTGGACAGACGTACACGGTGCGTGCCACGCATCCTGATTTCCCGGCTGTTGAAGCTACCCAGATAGTGCCGGGCGATTTCCAGCTGGACTCAGCGAAAGTGAAACGGGAGGCGATATCCGGGCCTTTTGGAGATGTGTATGATTTGATTGATGTGTACATACAGGATGCGCCGGGTGTGCGCAACTACTATGAGGTAAAGGTTTTTACCCTGCTATTTAACATCGGAGAAGACCCGGTTACCGGCGAACCGGATACTCTATTTTTTGGTTCCTATAACTTGTACCCGGAAGACTTTTCAGACCCTTCGGTTTTGAATGGCCTTCAAGGTGGCGCTTTGCTCAGCGATCAGTTTTTTGAGGGTAAAACCTATAAGTTTCAGGCGCAGGTATATGCTAATTCCAATCCGTATCTGATTCAGGTCAGAAATATCACGGAAGATTACTACAAGTGGTCGCGCTCCTATTTGGAGAAACTGAATTCAGAGGAGAATTTTCTGGTAGAACCAATCTCGGTATTTAATAACCTGAAAGACGGGCTTGGAATATTTACACTAGCCAGAGAGAAAAGGGTGATCATAGAATAGGTGTTTTAGATTAGGGGTTATTGCTGAGTTTAACAAGGGTATGTCTTTTTTATTAGAAAAAAGACATACCTTTGTTAAAGCGTATATATATTATTAAAATATTTCAATCATGAAAATACAACCTATATTTTCGGATACAGATGACTCAAGTGCTTCCAAAGCCTTTATTCAGCCCAGTAAAACCAGAAAAGAAATTGCTGCTGAATATGGTATTGATCCTCATACGCTTAAAAATTGGTTTAAAAGAGATAAATTGGATATTCCATCAGGAGACATTAGCCCTAAGTTCCAAAAATTGATTTATGAAACATACGGATACCCTCCATTAAAGGAGTAATATTTTACGATATTTTACGATAT
>DLXL01000106.1:0-4223 GCA_003448025.1 Saprospirales bacterium
TTTAACATATAGCTATACAAAAAAAAGCGGTCATCCCAAACATTATGGAATGACTGCTAGCCCCATTTGTTTACCATCATTGCAGTCCGGCGCCACACCGTTTTTGGTCTTGTTGAGGTTGGCCACCAGCGATACACCTTCCCCTTTGTGCCTTCTCACCAGAATTTCCTCCCTTCGTGACTAATATCACAGGATGCCGGCTTCCGATGTCCGCACTTTTGTGCTATCATTCAGCAATCGCTCTACCTTTATAGTCACAAAATGGAAATTATAGGTTATCTGGCATCGGCACTCATTGGCATATCACTCGGATTGATTGGTGGTGGAGGGAGTATCCTCACAGTACCGGTTTTGGTTTATTTATTTGGCGTTGAGCCTGTGCTGGCCACCGCCTATTCGCTGTTTATTGTAGGTTCTACCAGCCTGGTCGGTTCTTATACCAAATACAAGGAAGGCATGGTCAACCTCAAAACGGCGGTTATCTTCGGCATCCCTTCTATTTTGGCGGTATACGCCACCCGGGCATTCATCGTGCCTATGATCCCCAATCCTGTCTTTTCTCTGGGCGATTTTGTGGTTTCCAAAGCCATGCTGCTGATGGGGCTGTTCGCGGTACTCATGGTTTTTGCCTCGGTGTCCATGATTCGAAATAAGAAAAATGGCAGCGCTGAGCCGGAACAGGATGGTCCGCAACAATTCAACTATCCTATGATTCTGCTGGAAGGCGCCGTGGTAGGTATGCTCACCGGACTGGTGGGCGCAGGCGGCGGATTTCTCATCATACCAGCTCTGGTATTATTCAGCAAACTGCCCATGAAACAAGCCGTGGGCACCTCTTTGCTCATTATTGCAGCCAAATCTCTGTTCGGATTCCTGGGCGATGTTTCGCAATATCAGCTCGACTGGACCCTTCTGGGCAGCGTCACAGCCCTTGCCATTGGCGGCATTTTCCTGGGCAACCGACTCAGCCAAAGTATAGACGGCGATAAGCTCAAAAAAGCATTTGGCTGGTTTGTGCTTGTCATGGGTATTTACATCCTTATTAAGGAATTGTACCTCAATCCGGCCAGCGGCGGGCATTGAGTTGTTCGCGTTTACACTGCTGGATATTTGGGTTTCAGACCTATAAGGTTTTTGGAAACGTCTGAAACCTCCATCCTCCGCTAAAAAAATACGCTGCCGTGATCCAAGTCACGCTACAGCCCCTCAATACACCCCCAACTTTGTACCATCAATCACAACATTCAACGCTGTTAAACACTCGTTCAACTTATGTTCTTCCAACACGTATATGACAAAACACTGGCACAGGCCAGTTACTTTATCGGCTGCCAAAAAGCCGGTGTAGCTATGGTGATCGACCCCAAACGTGATGTAGATACTTACCTCGAGATTGCCAAACAAAACAACATGACCATCACCCATGTGGCAGAAACACATATCCATGCCGATTTCCTTTCCGGAGCGCGCGAACTGGCTGCCCTAACCGGCGCCAAGTTGTACCTCTCCGACGAAGGTGGTCCGGACTGGCAATATGAATTCCCGCACGAAGGCGTGAAAGACGGCGATGTGATCAAAATGGGCAACCTCACTTTTGAAGTGATCCACACCCCTGGTCACACTCCGGAAAGCATCAGCTTCCTGCTGACAGACCATCCGGCATCCAGCAAACCTGTGATGCTGTTCACAGGCGACTTTGTATTTGTTGGCGACATTGGTCGACCAGACTTGCTGGAAAAAGCGGCTGGAATTAAAGGGACACAGGATGCCGGCGCGCACCAGATGTACCAGTCCATTAAACGTTTTGCAGATCTTCCGGATTATATTCAGGTTTGGCCTGGCCACGGCGCAGGATCAGCCTGTGGCAAAGCCCTTGGTGCTGTGCCAAGCTCTACGGTGGGGTATGAAAAAATCCGCAACTGGGCATTGCAGTACAACAACAACGAACCTGGCTTTGTACAATATCTCCTGGCCGACCAGCCGGAGCCACCCAAGTACTTCGCCATGATGAAAAAGCTGAACAAGGTGGATCGTCCCTTGCTCACCTCGGTTCCCAAACAGCAAAAACTGAGCACTGATGCCCTCGTTGCCAACCTGCAAAAAGGCATAAAACTCATCGACGCACGAAACAAAACCGAGTTCGCCAAAGGATTCATTCCAGGCAGCCTCAACATTCAGGGCAACAATGCCTTCGCAACCTGGGCCGGCTGGTTCCTCGAATACAACGAGCCATTCATGCTAGTGGCATCCGACGAGCAAATAGACGACCTGACCCGCAAACTGATGCGCATCGGACTGGACAATGTGCTTGGGTACGTGAATGACGTAACAGACTGGGCCGCTCAAACCGGTCAGAAACTCGAACAGGTTAAACTACTCTCCCTTGACGAGTTTAAAGAAAAAAAGGAAGCAAACAACCTGCAAGTCGTGGACTTACGCGGCGCAGCGGAATACAACTCCGGGCATATCAACGGTGCTGAGCATGTGTTTGTAGGCACTCTGGAAAAAAATCTCGATAAAGTGAGCAAGGAACGCCAGGTAATTATTCACTGCCAGGGAGGCGACCGTGCTTCTATTGCCTATTCCATTCTGGCCAAACACGGATATAACAACGTGCTTAACTACTCGCCAGGCATGAATGAATGGGTTAATACGGGAAATCCGGTGGTTTCAGAAAATTGATCAAAAATAGCCCTCCACGTGACTTTCGTCACAGGATACCGCTTTTGGCCCTGCTTAACTTTGTAGCATCAAATAAAATCCATCCACGTTCAAAACTTTTCAGACATGAAGATCGAACAAATTTATACCGGTTGTCTGGCACATGCGGCTTATTACCTTGAAAGCAATGGCGAAGCCGCCATATTTGACCCGCTACGGGAAATTGATCCATACATCCAGCGCGCTGCAAAAAGTAATGCCAAAATCAAGTATGTTTTTGAAACCCACTTCCATGCTGATTTCGTAAGCGGCCACCTGGATCTGGCCAGCAAAACAGGCGCTAAAATCGTTTTTGGCCCAACGGCAAAACCTGGTTATGATGCCATTACAGCAGAAGACAATCAGGTATTTAAAGTGGGCGATTACTCCGTGAAGGTGATCCATACTCCCGGCCATACCATGGAAAGCACAACCTATTTGTTGATCGATGAAAATGGCAAAGAACACGGTATCATTTCCGGCGATACCCTTTTCATTGGCGATGTGGGTAGGCCAGACCTGGCGCAGCACGTTATTGCAGACCTGACGGAAGAAAAACTGGCAGGCTATCTGTACGATTCTCTGCGCAACAAAATCATGCCGTTGAGCGACGATCTCATCGTGTATCCCAACCACGGTGCTGGTAGCGCCTGCGGTAAGAATATGAGTAAGGAAACCACTGATACTCTGGGGCACCAGAAGTTAGTCAATTACGCCCTCAACCCTGCTTTGACGAAGGAGGAATTCATCAAAGAAATCCTGACCGGCCTGACACCACCTCCCGGATACTTCCCGCAAAATGTACTTATGAACATCAAAGGTTACGAAAGCTTCGACGACGTGATGAAACGGGGAACACAAGCCCTTTCTCCCCGCGCCTTCGACGCTGCCGCAAACGAAACCGAGGCTCTGGTACTGGATACCCGCGATGCACAGAAATTCTCCGAAGGATTCATTCCAAACTCCATCAACATTGGTATCGATGGCAACTTTGCACCATGGGTAGGCGCCCTGATTCCGGACATAAAACAGCAAATTCTGCTGGTAACTGATCCGGGACGTGAAGAAGAAGTGGTAACCCGTATGGCCCGTGTAGGGTACGATTACTGCATTGGCTATCTTGAAGGCGGCTTCGAGGCCTGGAAAAATGCAGGTATGGAAGTGGATTCCATCCAACGCGTTTCAGCAGAGGAACTGGCAGCGCTCCTGGCTAAAAATCCGGAAACACCCCTGTTCGATGTGCGTAAAAAGAGCGAATACTTCAGCGAGCACGTGGTGGAAGCCGAAAATGCACCGCTGGATTATGTCAACGAATCCATGCTGCTTATTCCAAAAGATAAAACAGTGTATGTACACTGCGCAGCTGGCTATCGTTCCATGATCTTCACCAGCATCCTGCGCGCACGCGGATACGACAACCTGATCGACGTAAAAGGCGGCTTCAAAGCCATCAAGGAAAGCAACAAATTCAACCTCACAGACTACGTTTGTCCGACTACGATGTTGTAGACGGTGGACGGTAG
>DLXL01000106.1:4588-14352 GCA_003448025.1 Saprospirales bacterium
CGGTACTTCAAACCCCTCAAACCATTCAAACATCGGCGGCTAAACCCGCCGGTACTTCAAACCCCTCAAACTTTTCAAACTTTTCAAACATCTCTCTATGTCCTGGGATTCCTTTTTAAAAAACATTTTCGGCGGAGCCGAAGAAGCACCTGAAACAGTGACCGAAGGTGGTCCAAGCAACCAAAACCTTTCCGGTCGGGCATTCAAACAACAACTTGAATCAGCAGAAAACGCCATTCTTTTGGACGTACGTACTGCTGGAGAATATGCCGGAGGTACTATCCCTGGCGCGAAAAACATAGATTTCCTCTCTGCTGCGTTCATGCAAAAAGTGGAAAAACTGGATAAAAACGCCACGTATTTCCTGTTTTGCCGCAGCGGAAACCGTTCAGGCCAGGCATGCCAAATGATGCATAAGATGGGCTTCGATGTAAGAAACCTGTCAGGCGGTATTGGCGCTTACCCGTTTTAGAAGAAATAAAGTTGTTGAAAGACACGAAGGCGGGAATACACGAAGGCACAAAGGCGCTAAGGCGCTAAGGTGTGACTGCGTCACACCTTTTTTTGTTGATGAAACATTTGCGCAAAGCGCAAAAACCTTTGTGCCTTAGCGCCTTCGTGCCTTTGTGTTTCCTTTTCTTCGTACCTTCTTATGAATCCTTCTTTTTGAGTCTTTTTCCCGGCCTTGTTATTACCTGGTTCTTGGCAATAGGCTAATTACATGCCCTTCGCCTGGCCCCAGGCCTCCCACCTTAGCGGGGATGACACGCCCCTTTCGCATCAGTACCAAGCCATCCAATTTCATCCTGGATGCCCAGGGTAAGGTTTTGGCAAAAAACCTGCACGGCGAGGCATTAAGTCGATTTATAGTTGAATATTTGCAGAAATAAATGGCTGTTAATTTACTACCGGGACGCTCTGTGTCTCCGCGCCTCGGCGGCAAATAAATCCCGCGAGCCAACCTCTTCCATTACACTCAAATTCAATGTTTATGAAACCATTTACCCAATATTTGCTCGGCGCGACCACTACCCTTATTCTGGTGGGCATTTTGGCATTTTCCCGCACGGTTCCTCAGGAACAAGTGGAGAAAAAAGGCTCCCGCGTAGTTTTCCAGCTCTCCACACCTGATACGGCCGCACACCGGGCACTCACACGTCAGCTCCACAACTTGCTCGACGGATTGCCAAAGGCACAGGTGGAGGTAGTGGTACACAACAAAGGCATTTCTATGCTTCATGCACAAAAAACCACGCTCGCCAATGAGCTGAAATCGCTCAAAGACCGGGGCGTTACGTTTGTTGCCTGCGAACAAACGCTTAAGCAGCAAAAAATAGAGAAAAGTGAAATCCTGCCCCTCTCCGGATTTGTACCGCACGGTCTGGTGGAAGTGATCCAGAAGCAGGAGCAAGGCTGGGCCTATATTAAGGCCGGGTTTTAGAACCCATCTCAAAACTAACTGCCGTGCCAAAATGGTGCCTAAAAGTTGAATTCTGCGTTAGTTTTTTTCAGTGTAGAACCCCGCTACAATTCAAAAAACTGCCTTGCCTTCAACTTTTATACCCTCATTTTGACTCCGACGCCAGTTTTGAGATGGGTTCTAGTAATGTTAGAGACCCGGGAAGAGAAACCACTAAGCCTCTTAGTGCTCTTAGTGGCTTAGTGGTTTTTGCGCCCCCCTTTATTCCTGCACCTCCGTTTTCACGGTAGCTTTCTCTGATTCGGTTTCCAGGGTAATCAAAAAGGTCCGGACAAATAACAACAGTGTATAGGGTCAATCATCATTTTCACCTTCTCTGTTATGCTTGTCTGAGCGTCCTTCAGATTTGATATTATCCTCATCGGCACTTTTATGGCAGGACACACAATTGCTGAACTCATAAATCCCTTCTTCTATATGCTCTGAACGGATGTTTCCTGCCGTATGCTCATGGCAACCATAGCAAGTATATTGTGCATAATTGTTGTTTTTATGGCAAATGGCACAAGCTACATTGTGTTCACTATCCAACACAAAATAGGCATCATGATCAAAGGTTGCGGGCTTCCATTGAGCAGTGCTATGGCACTTGTCACAATTTTCTTTGGATGCAACGTGAAAGGCATCACCAGGCTTTTCATGGCATTGGGCGCAATTATTTTTATCCGCCGCAACAAGCATGTCATGGTCAAACTTTGCTGAAAGCTTCCAATCCTCCATGTTGTGACAGCTTTTGCAGGAAGCACTTACCTGTTGGTGTAGTTTATCCGTAGGTTTGGCATGACAATCTATACAGTTATTGATGACCTTTTCAGGCAACATATTATGTTGAAATCCAATGGCCATACTTTCAGGATTCAAGCCCTGGTGTTCACTATGGCAGGCCACGCATGATTGGCTTTCCAAACGCTCATGGAATTGCATTTTTTTTGCCTTCCCCTGACCGTTTACAGAGGTATCTTTCCCGATTTCTGACACCTTATGACATGCGATGCATCTGTCGTTGGGTGTACCTCCAAATGGTGCGTGACAAGCAAAGCAGTTGTGATTTAAATCCAGATGTCCGGATGCTAATTCGCCAGGACTGATCATTGTATGCGGATAAAGGACTATAAGTGCAATTATCGCCCCCGCAATGCCTAAGGTGAATAAGTATTTCATTTGCCAAACATAAAAACGGTCAGAATATGCAGTATGGATAATATAGCAAACATCAAGGTAATGGGCAGGTGGATTGATCGCCATTGATTCATAACAGAAACTGCAACTGCGTCAAAAAAAACCAGTTTGTCCACCTCTAATTCACTAATTCCACGCTCCAGTAAAGCATTTCGGTTTTCCTCAAAAGCCTCCCGGGCATTCTTTAGCAGGAATTTGCCTACCAGTCCACTTGCTACATTTATCAGCATCATAATCAATGCGAGCCTGGGCAGATGAGCATGGTAATGAATACCTGCATGCACCAAAATCATTACCGATCCAGCCCAGGCCATATATTCATGAAAAAGCAAAAATCGTCTTGGAGATCCCGATGCCCTGTAAACTCGCTTTCTGATGGAATAAGCAAATGAGAGAACAATCAAAATTGTACCCAAATACCCAAAAAACAATCCTGCACCGGGCAATTGTAATAAATGCAACACATAATCTATGGCTATAGCACTTAATATCATCAGTGCATACCAGATAATAAATGGCAGTACATGTTTTAATAAAACAGGTTGAGACATAACATGCTTTAATTTATGGCCTGCAATAATACCTGATTAAAGCCTGTTTAAATAGTGACAGCTATCACCCTATTTGATGATAGTCGTACTTTTTTTGTATATTCATGATCTAATCAAACCTTCAACCGCCTCATTCCTGAATCACCGCCATGATCCTTGCGCGTTCTGTTTCCGTCTCCAGGGTAACAATATAAACACCCCCAGGCACAATATTTTGCAGCTTACGGGTAATAATATTCTCACCAGGATGTAGTCCTGTCAATACTTCCCTATCAATAATTTTACCTTGCTGGTCTGAAATACTCAACCATACTTTGGTGACCCTCGGCATTTGAAATTTTACCCCAAAAACACCATTATTCGGGTTGGGATAGATTTGCATGTGCAATTGCCCGATACTTTGCGGATTGAGCTCATCTACCGCGGAAACACTATTTTTCACCACATAAACCCGAAAAATCTGACTACTGGCGGCACTTTCCGTACCGGTATTAGTCCAGAAAATATTGGCTTCCGAACTGGCTATTCCACCATAAATGTGTCCTACCAGCGTGGTATCTGCCGTTAATGCATCCAGTTTGATGACTTCATTGACATAAGCCGGTATAGACTCCAATGGAATAAACTCCGAACTGGCGCCCAATAGTGCCGGCATTTCTATGGGCAGCTTGTATTCCGCCATCTCCCCATCCGCCGTTCGTGTTACGCGCGCAATAGTGCGCACAAACGGTACATTATTGTCTTGAACCAATACGCCCAAACTATCGTAAAACTGCGCTATTCCGCCAAAAAACACCGTGTGCATCTGATTGGCCGCCTCTGAATACAGGGGCATGGTGGCGCAGTGGTAGTGGTTGTAATGTTGGGAAAAACCATTATTGGGCGTATAACTGCTACTGTCAATGGTCACACAATTTAAATATGGCAGGTCGACGGTGGCTTGAAAAACGCCTGAAAAAGCTGTGGCGCCCTGCTGACCGTTGGGTAGTATCTGTGGAACCACGTTGTAATCCCGGCGATGAAGCTGGTTGACATCTGTAAACCCTGGCAAGTGGGTGACGCTAAGGTTCACTCCATCATCATTAATGGTAAACCTACGGATCTGGTTGGTGTATTCCTGCACAAAACCCGGGCCGTGCGCCGGCCCCATAGGGTTATACCGACCTATAAATTTCTGGCCGCCAACCAGTTGATAGGTATCATAGATTTTGAGCAAATGCCCACCTGTTACTGCAAACTTCGGATCTGTAAGCCATCGGAAATATGAATGAAAAGCCGTTCCATTGATCACCGCATCTATTACCTCCGGCACTTGTACCGCTATCAGCCGGTCGTAAGTAATGTGGTCGCCGGCAGTATTGCTATAGCCATATCCGCCTATAATGTACAGGGTTTCGCCTTCCTGTTCGAATTCCATGTTGGTGGCACTTAACTGCTCCTGCAACGCAATGGGCAGGCTACTCAAGGGCGCCGACCATTTCTGGCCAGCCACCGGGTCAACTACCAGGATTTGGTTGTTATGTCCGGCAATATCAAAAGTTGCGAATGGTTGCCTGCGATGGAGACCATCGAGTCTGCCTCCGAAAATGAGCCATTTCCCATTATGCTGACCAAAGGCAAAAGATTGTAAACCACCCAGCCCCGGCACATTAACCGGCTCCAGATACAACTGAAAAGGAGCCGTCTGCGCGACTAATATGCTGCAAAAAAGCAGAGAAAACAATCCTGCGAACCAGAATTTCATGTGTGAAAATTTTTGATGTATTCAACAACAAAGTTACCCCCTTCCGAAGGCCTCGATATGTGACAATAGTCACGTATCACCATAATTTCCATCAAACCTGCCTGCAGTGACAATTGTCACACCACGGCGCTGGAAATCGCCCGGACCTTTGCGGCATTAACTTGGCTTCCTGCAAAAGTGGTTTGGCAGCAGGAAGTCTACTGAAGGATCATTACATGAAACGTTTACTTTTTTCCATACTGGCCTTTCTGCCAACAGGTTTGCTTTTGGCGCAGCAGCATCCGGAAACACACGTCACTCCCGCCCCTCAAAAAGCTGAAAACCTGCTGGAGGCTTTTGAACGCGGTCAATTTCACGGCAGTTTCCGCACTTTTATTATGGCTACCGACAATGCCCGGCAACTCACAGATTATTATGCCTGGGCCGCTGGCGGAAGTTTGCATTTTGTTTCTGCCCCCTGGCACGGCTTCAATTTTGGTTTGGGAGGGGTATTCAATTACAACCTCAGCTCTTCCGATCTGGGTACTAAAGACAGTCTGACCGGAGCCCTGAACCGGTATGAAATAGGTTTGTTCGATGTAGAACGCCCAGACAACAGAAATGATCTGGATCGAATTGAAGAGTTATTTTTGCGTTATCAGTGGAAAAAATCACGCATTACGGTTGGGCAACAATCCCTGCAAACTCCTTTTGTTAATTACCAGGATGGCCGAATGCGTCCAACCGCCGAATCCGGTGCATGGCTGGAGTATCAGGAGGTAAAAAACCTGAAAGTAGAAGGTGGTTGGTTATGGAAAATATCTCCGCGGAGCACAGTTGAGTGGTACAGTATTGGCGAATCCATCGGACTTTATCCCAAAGGACTCAATCCAGATGGTACCGGTAGCGGATATCCTGAACATTTGGAGAGTAAGGGAATTGGCCTGCTGGGAGTGACCAAAAACTGGGGCTCTAACAGTAAAATCCAGGTTTGGAACCAATTCGTGGATAATATTTTCAACACGGCATTTGTGCAGTTTGACCATGTGCAGCCGCTCAAAAACGACCACAAATGGATTTTAGGCGCTCAGTTTACCCATCAGGATGCGCTCGCTCACGGCGGTCATACCGACGCTTCTAAAACCTATTTCCAGAAAGGCGCCCAATCCAACATCATCAGCGCACAAACTGGTTGGGAATATGGCCAGTGGCGCGCGCTGGCTGCCTACACCCATGTAACCTCCGAGGCCCGATTTCTTTCTCCGCGCGAATGGGGACGCGAGCCTTTTTATACCTTCATGCAGCGCGAACGGGTAGAAGGCAGCGGCAATTCACATTCCGCCACTGCACGCGTTCAATGGCAAAATCCCAAAAAACGACTCAAAGTTGAAGCCGCTTACGGCCATTTTTACCTGCCTGATGTGAAAGAAGTGGCCCTGAACAAATATGCATTCCCATCCTTCAATCAATTTAACTTCGATGTCCGCTATGCCTTCGGTGGCGTGCTAAAAGGACTGCGTATGCAATTTCTGTATGTACGCAAGGGACTGCTAGGCAATGTTTATGGTAACGACAGGTATGTGATCAATAAAGTACAAATGTCGCACTACAACCTTATCCTGAATTATGTGTATTAAGCGAGTTGGGCTATATTTTTTATCAGGTTATTGGACACACGTGACATTTGTCACATAATTACTTTGAGCAAAGTCATCACCTTTGTTGATAGAAATCACCTGCTCTGATTAACGGCTTAAAATTCAAACATCTGCAACAAATCATGATAGAAACGCTTTCAAAACCATGGCCCTGGTGGGCAGCCGGCGCCATCATTGGGCTTATCGTTCCGGCATTACTTATTTTAGGCAATAAGCACTTCGGGCTGTCGGCTAATTTGCGCCATGCCTGCGCGGCCTGCTTTCCGGCCAACATTAAATTTTTCAAGTATGAATGGCGAAAGGAAGTGTGGAACTTCTTTTTTGTTGGAGGCATTATTGCCGGCGCTATCATCGCTTCTACCGTATTTGCCAACCCTGAACCTGTTCAGGTGGCACCAGCATTAGCCGAAGAAATAAAGGCTTATGGGATCACGGATTTCAGCAGCATGATTCCAACTCAACTCGTTTCCTGGGAGAGCTTGTTCACCCTTCGTGGATTTGTTATGCTGGTATTTGGCGGCTTTCTGGTGGGTTTCGGTTCCAGATATGCCGGAGGTTGCACCAGCGGTCATGCCATCATGGGTCTTTCTGATTTACAATGGCCATCGCTCATTGCCACCATTTTCTTCATGGTAGGAGGCTTTATTATGGCCAATCTGATCCTGCCTTACATCATGGTCCTATAAAAATACAATCCAAGCGCTCATGTCTACTACAATAAAAGATTTCAAATCTCCTTCAGCGGAGGAAATCGCAGCTGCTTTAAACAACGATTTTGAAACGCGCTCGCTTGATACCATGTGTGTCAACGAATCGCAACTCAACCACCCCTGGTGGTATAATTTCAAATACAGCCTGGTTGGACTCATTTTTGGTATTGCCTTCGTGAAAGCCGAAATTGTTTCCTGGTTCCGTATTCAGGAAATGTTCCGCTTTCAATCCTTTCACATGTATGGTGTTATCGGAACTGGCGTGGTGTTAGGCGCGCTCTCTGTATGGCTGATTAAAAAATTTCAGGTCAAAACCATCTATGGTGAAGCCATTGAGTTCCATCCTAAGAAGTTCAATCGCGGTCAGATTTTTGGCGGTGTGATCTTTGGATTTGGCTGGGCTATGACCGGAGCTTGTCCGGGCCCCTTGTTCGCCCAGATTGGCTCCGGCGCATTTGTTATTGCAGTTACCCTTCTGAGTGCCATCGGCGGCACCTGGCTGTACGGTTACCTGCGCGATCGTTTACCTCACTAGAGGCTGTCTTAAAAGTCGTATCTTTACCGCAGAGGCGGAGAGACGCAGCGTGCTTGATAATCATTTTTTACACCTCTGCGTCTCCCCGCCTCTGCGGTAAAAAATTACGTTTAAGATCCCTTCTAAAAAACTTTAATTCAATGAAATATCTGGCTATTATTCCATTCCTCATGCTCGGCTTTATGGCATGCACCCAACCTGTCATGAAACAAATAGGATTGAAGGAGGCTAAAGAACTTCTGGCAGCCAAAGATCCTAATCTCCAGATTGTGGATTTGCGCACCCCGGCCGAGATCAAACAAACCGGGATTATTGAAGGCGCTGCCATCATGGACTTTACGGCAGCTGATTTTGATGCCAAAGTAAAAACACTAAGCAAAAAGCGTCCGGTGTTGCTCTATTGCGCAGCCGGTGGCAGAAGTGCTTCCGCTGCCCAGCAGTTGCATCAGCAAGGCTTTAAAACGGTATACGACTTATCGCCTGGTATGTCAGGCTGGTTGAATGCCGGCAATAAGACCATTAAACAATAGCAAAATGACCACTCTACTGAGTAACTGGCATTTCATGCGCATTTTCAGGGCTGTCATTGCCGTTTGGGCCATTGCAGAAGCATGGCGCACTGGCGAATGGCTGCTACTTTTCCCGGGAGGCATTTTCGCCTTGCAGGCTATTTTTGATGTAGGCTGCTGTGGCGCTTCAGGTTGTGCGCCCGCCCAACGCAATTTTGTCCAGCCAGGCGAAAAAGACACCGAAGTGGTGTACGAAGAAATAAGGTAACAGGAGTTGAGCTCCTGTAATTTCGTTTTGTTTTGATGTGTAGCGGCCGTCGGTATGATGGCCGCTATTTTTTTATCCCTATTTGCTGGCTCAGGGTAAGTCGCAAAACATCCCGATCATACCATGTGTTTCCTGCCGTATTTTGTTGAGTCAGCCAAAGATTCGAAAAGCAACCCGAAATCCACCTGAATTTGATTCAGGGAAAAAACGCTGCTCTGTGCGCAGCCGATGTTGAAAGACCTTATTCCTGACGAAAAATGCTTGCCATAACCGGTATTCGGCCATTGCCAATCCTTCAATTTCAGGCCTTTGAGCCGCTACTCGGGAAAATGTAAATCCACCCCAGATTTCCTGGTTCCGGAGAAATCTGCGATGGATATGCAGGTGCGCAATAAACTGATGCGCTCCATAGGAAGGTTTAATAAAAATCCGGTTATCAGCTTCCAGGTGTAAAGCCCATTTAGGCTGCATTTGCCACCGAACATTATACCGGGTCCATACCAACGCCTGATCGAAAGTCTGAACCTGTGCTTTTACGGCAATTGGGATCCAAAATATGAATACCCTCAGCCAGACTCTCCATCTATGGTTGATCATGACTTGGCAGCCAGGTCCAGTTGGTATTTTTCAATGGCTTTCGGATCATATTTGACGTGCATGTTGATCCACATCAATCGGGAAATCCGGAAAATGTATACGAAATTAATGGCCACCACCAGAATCAACAATGCGTAAGCCAGAAGCTCGTCTAACTTGAGGTACCAGTGGAAAAACATCACCGATAATAAACTTACCCAGGCCAGCCAGATATAGGAAATAAACATGGAACCATAATAATACCCCGGCTCCGGAAAATAGTTGAGATTGCACTTTGGGCAGCGTTGATACATGTCGAACGATTTTTTGAACGACCAGCTGCCGGTTTCAAACATTTCACCCTCATGACAACGTGGGCATTTGAGGTGAAAAATGCTGTAAGATTTTGAGCCTTTTTGTAACATGATACCGGGATTGTTCCTTTTTGACCACTATGGCAATGATCGTACTTGAACAGGTGGCGCAAAGTTCCCGAATATTTGGAGATAACAGGTGGTGTTATTTAAGGTTATGATGGACTTTTTTACGCCGATTTTTTACTGACGGGGTGACTG
>DLXL01000104.1:0-2245 GCA_003448025.1 Saprospirales bacterium
GTAGATCTCCTTCTGCTTATCGCCTTCCAGATGATAGGCCAGGATCATGAGACTGTAGTTCTTTTCATTCAACAGATCGTCAGTCACTTCACCGTTATCGGCACTTTCTACAGCAAATTCACTTATTGTGGTTTTTGTAATGGGAACCTTAACGCTGTCTTTCAGTATGTAAAAGTCGGTTTTTATTTGCTCCCGTACTTTCCAGCCCTGAGCAGCCGGATACTGCTTGTAGTAGGTGATTTTGCCTGGTTCAGGTTCCATAAACTTCAGCTTGACGTGGTTGATGGTATCCTCCAAAACCCAGCCCAAAATGTCGATTTTAGCACTGGATTCCAGTTCTTTTTGAGCCCTCACATCCGTTCCTATCTTGAATGGACGGAAATCAACCATAGGCAGATCCCAATATGTGTTTCGTACACAAAGCAGGATAGACAACAAAGTAGCTGCAACTACAATCGTATTGCGAATAAAAGGCGTCCAGAGCTGGTGTTTGTTCCGTGAACGCCACAAAAACAATAACGCCGGAACCATAAGGCCTAAATCCTTGAAGAACGAAATCTTTGGATCAAGTTTAATGAAATCGCCAAAACATCCGCAGTCTGTTACACGCATGTGTTCTTTTACATAGGGGCCCCATTTAGCAAAATCAAAGAAATTGGCATCTGTGGGCACATATCCGGTAAGAAAGGTGAATCCGGTGAGTATGGTAAAAAAGAAAACAATCAGAAAGAACAACCAGGCAGTCCATTTGCGCGTATAGCCCACCATCAACATCACACCGATGGCGATTTCCAGAACGATCATGATGATCGAAAAAGTTTCAGCTGATTTGGATAACCATGGAAAAAGAGGAGCTAATCCACTCATAAAATTATCCAGGCCTGCAAACGTAACCTCAAAGGCCCCAAAATAGTCGATCATCTTGTAGGCTGTGCCAATGGGGTCTACTGCTTTTACTAATCCTGAAAACACAAACCACACTCCGGTAAAGTATTGCAGAAAAGTCCAGAAGGTGGAGTTGGTTTTTTTCTTCCAAACAGTCAATGCCGTCAGGATCATACCAATGATGGCAAAAGAAATAAGCAGTGTAGGTAAAGAAGTCATGGGAATGGTATGGAATGTGGTTAATGTGGTTATTGTGGTTTATCAAGGGTGAGCCGAATGAGGGCAAAAACGGAATAATTAATGATGTCCCGGTAATTGGCTTCTAATCCTTCTGACACCTGGGTTTGACCTTGATTGTCTTCTATTTGTTTGATTCTCAAAAGTTTTTGCAAGATCAGGTCGGTCATGCTGCTGACCCTCATAAGTCGCCAGGCTTCGCTGTAATCATGGTTTTTTGCCTGCAAGAGCCTGATGTTTTCCTGGATATGATCGTCATATAAACGCGCAACCTCTGCTGGTGGAAGTTCAAGCGCTGATTCTTCAGGCAGTGATAGCTGGATCAACGCCAAAACGCTGTAGTTGATCAGTCCGATGAATTCTCCCTCAACGGGATCTTCTACTTTCTGAGCGCCTTTTTCTTCTATACTCCGGATTCTGAGCGCTTTGATGTATAGTTGATCCGTAATGCTGGAAGGGCGCAAAATGCGCCAGGCGGTACCATAATCAGCGGTTTTTTTGAGGAATAAATCGCGGCACCGATTTACAATAATTTGGAACTGCTTTAGTGTTTTATCCATAAAACCCGTTCATTTGTCAAGTCAGACCATTCCATGGCACGGCACCTATCCGTCTGGCTTCAAAAAGGAACGGACAAATGTAGATAACTGTCTACGGATTGCCCAAGGGCAACCGGTATTTTTGAAATTCGTTTAAGTTCACACATCCACTCATTCAATTATTTACTCATTATGCGTGTTATTGGTATTGGTGGCATTTTTATAAAATGCCGCGATGTGGAAGGCGCCAGAGCCTGGTACGAAAAACATTTAGGCATCCCAATGGAAAGTTGGGGAGCAAGTTTCCCCTTTAAAAACGATCCTAACCCTGAGGCGTATGGCAATCTGAGTTTTTTTAAAGAAGACTCAACTTACCTTATGCCTTCGGATTCCCGTTTTATGATCAACTTCCGGGTAGAAAATCTGGATGCTTTGGTAAAAAAAATGTCCGAGGAAGGAATACCTCTTATCGGCACACCGGAAGACACTGAATTCGGCAAGTTTGCCTGGATCATGGATCCGGAAGGAAACAAAATTGAACTCTGGGAACAACCCATATAGCCAGATGTGTTGTCTACTGTGCC
>DLXL01000104.1:2411-9265 GCA_003448025.1 Saprospirales bacterium
ACCATCCGAAGCATGTCCTTGTTCAGTGGTTTACTTTTTTCAATGGCTTCCTTAAAAGGTGTGTGGTAAATATTGTTGTTCCGAATACCCACCATAACGCCTTGTTTGCCTGCTAAAAGTGCTTCAATGGCAGAGAAACCTAAAATGGAAGCAAGTACCCGGTCAAATGCACTGGGAGAGCCTCCTCTTTGCAAGTGGCCTATGACGGTCACTTTGATATCGTCATAAAAATCAACGGTTTCCTCCACTTTTTTGGCTATATCATACACCGTTCCCATATGGTTTCCCTCCGCCACGATGACAATACTAAACAACTTGGCCCGTTTTGCACTTCTTTTCAATAGTTTGACCAGGTCTTCCAGGGTACTTTCTTCCTCGGGAATGAGTACGCCCCCGGCACCACCGGCAATTGCGGTGTGGAGCGCAATAAATCCGCTGTGTCGTCCCATTACTTCCACAAAGAACAACCGATTGTGGGAATCGGCAGTGTCCCGGATCTTATCTACCGCCTGAACTGCTGTATTGAGTGCAGTATCGAATCCTATGGTGAAATCTGTTCCAAATAAATCATTGTCAATGGTGCCAGGCAATCCAACCACTGGGATGTCCGGGTATTCCTCCATGAATTTGATAGCGCCTGTGAATGTACCATTTCCGCCAATAGCTATGAGCGCATCAATATCGTTATCGATCAAATTCTCATAAGCCTGTTTCCGGCCTTCAGGAGTCATAAATCGTTGGCTGCGTGCCGTTTTGAGCACGGTACCCCCGCGGTGAATGATGTTACCCACATCCGTGGTTTCGAGTCTCTTGATATTGCCATCAATCATGCCTTCATATCCACGCATGATGCCATAAATATGCAGGTCATTATTAAATGCGTTGCGCACAATCGCACGTACTGCAGCATTCATGCCCGGGGCATCGCCACCGGAGGTAAATACTGCAACTCGTTTGATTTCTTTTAATTCTTTAGCCATTTTTTGATTTTTCATTATTCTCAAAAGGGCGCTGCATCGAAAAAGGCTCTGTTTGAAAGGCCTGTTTCAGCACCCTGAAAAAGCAGTATTGAAACTCATTAATAGGTATCTGTAATTCCTGTATGGAATTCCGCCAGGGGATAAATAGGTTTACGAACAATCCTTCCCAAATGTAGTTTGCGTTCTTCCATCACTTTAACCAATACTTCCTGAAAATGGTGGGCTATGGAGCCCACAAAATGAACGGGTACGTGCTGATGGCCCTGATATTTACATACATGTCGATCCAGGAACTCTCCAAGGCAGGCTGCTACCAGTTTTTTTACAAATGGATGCTGGATGTTATCACCCAGGAAACGTGTAAAGGTTGCCAAATAGGCATTGGCGCCTTTTTCATAGGCACGATCTTTAATAGCATCAGCACCTTCCGGATGTGCTTTTTTGAATGCAGCATCCAGGTCAGTTGGCAATTCGCGGTAAAACCATGCACGCAATAAAGCTTTGCCTAAATGCGTGCCACTGCCTTCGTCGCCCAGAAGCCAACCCAATGATGGTACATTATCCAGGATCTTTTCGCCATCATAATAACAGCTGTTTGATCCGGTACCCAGGATACAGGCAATTCCGGCATCATGCCCGCAAACCGCCCTGGCGGCGCCCAGCAGATCATGTTTTACTTCAATGGCAGCTTTTGGAAAAACAGACCGAAGCGCAGCTGCAATGATTTCAGCCCTGTGCTCATCATGAACCCCGGTGCCATAAAAATAGATTTCAGTAACCTGATCAGGATTGATCTTAGGCAATAGCTGGTCTTCTATGATGTCCCGGATTTCAGCCGTAGAATGAAAAAACGGACTAAATCCAACGGTATTTTCAAGTTGTTGGTCGCGACCGCCATGAGAAAGCAACCAGTCGCACTTTGTGGAGCCACAATCGGCAATGATGACCATGATTAAGCAGGATGATGTTTTAAAATCAAAAGTTTAAACGGCAGTCGGAGAACCGGGGAAAAGCCCGGTTATGCCGGGTACTTTTTGTAAAAAATACACTTTCGCTGCAAAAGTAGTTTTTTCCTAAAAAAGGCGACGTTTTGTTGTATAAAAAAAGCGTCGGCACCAATTAGGCGCCGACGCTTTTGAAGTATTTGCCGGAATGGATATTATTTCAGATTGAAGTTGCCGGTACCAACCAGATAACCTTTATTGAAAATTTCAACCTGGTATTTTCCTTTTACAAAATTTTGACCAGGCTGCCAGGCGCCACAAACCTGCGTTTCGTTGTTGCTGTAGTTGCAGGTTGCAGTGGTGGTATAGCGGAATTCGCTTTCATCCCGCTTATTTTGGCTTACGCCAGAACCAAGGCTTTCAATCGTTAATGGAGCGCCGGTTGGATCAACGATACGGATGTAGAAAGTTTCTTCGCCCGCCGGAGTTACCTCATTTGCTTCTGTCATGAAGCAAATGCTCAACTTATCCACTTTTTTAGCTTTAGACTTGGTGCGCTCCTTACCGTTACCGCGCACATCTTTTGCTTTGATTTCTACATTTTTAACACGGATGGCAGATGCAACATCTACTTTTTTGCTCAGCTGGTTGCGTTCTCCTTCCAGTGCTGTTTTTTCAGAAATCAAGGCAGCTTTTGCAGTGCCCTCTTCCTGCAAACGAGTCTGAGTCTCGTTCAGAGAAGTAGTCAACTGCTGATTTTGTGAAGTCAGTTGGGTGTTATTTTCAGTCAGAATGCCTACCTGTTTCTTCAGGTCATCAATTTCAGCAAGGAATTGATCTTTTTGGCGCTGAAGGCTGGCCATTCCGCTTTTGTAATCTTTATTGCTGCGGATAAGTCCTGCAATCTGGTTTTTGCTTGCTTCAAGTTCAGCCAATTGCTGGTTGATTTTTGCATCCAGTTCGGCATTGATACCTTTTTGCTGCTCCAACTGCGTTACCGCTTCATTGTATTTGGCATCCAACTCTGTAAACGCCTCCTTCTGTTGTGTCAGTTCGAGGGTTGTTGCATCCAGTTGCTTACCGGTATTGAGTTTGCTCACCAACAGGAATACGCAGAGGCCGAGAAGTACGGCAATGGCCACGCCCATGATAGTGGTTACGCGTTTTTGGTTGTTGCCACCGTCTGGTGCGCCATAATTTGGGGTAGAAGGCTGATTGAAATTGGTGGGTGTGCTCATAATTTAAAAAGAGTGAAAGGTTTACAAATGAGAGTGTGAAGTTAAACTCAAATCATAGGCCCTTTCTCAGTGAAGATGGTTGGTTAATTATAAATGTCGAAACGACGATTGTTTGTGTGAAAAGGATGCCTATTAAACCGAATCTTGTGTTCCTTTATTGCCTTGTGTTTTATTACTTTTTGAGGTGTGTTTTTTTAAAAATAATACAATGTTTTGAAAATCAAACATTTGTGTTTGTTAAAATGTTAAAAAATATTTGCAGTGTGCATCCGTTTCTCTGCTAAATTCGGGGGAAACCCTACCTTTGATGCACCGGGTTTCCCGGAGTCTAAATTTGATTGCCATGTCTGCTTTTGATTCCTTTGATTTATTCAATACCTTGTTTATTGATATAGAAACCGCTCCCTGTGTACAGGAGTATGAAGAATTGAATGAGGAAATGCAGGAGTTGTGGATACTTCAGTTTAAAAAGGAAGCTAAGAAAAAAGGTCATTTTTTTGACTCTGACATGAGTGCGGACGATTTAGAATTATTGGCTTCTGAAAACTTTCCTCTCATGGCTGGGCTGTCTGCCGAGTTTTCAAAAATTGTTTGCATTTCTGTAGGCTTCTTAGCAAAGACTGCAGAAGAAGGAACGCTATTGAGACTTAAATCTTTTACTAGCCATATTGAGTCCAATTTACTAGAAGATTTTTCTGAATTACTTAAAAAGTACTTCAATAACCCTGATAAACAGGCAATCTGTGGTCATAATATCAAGGAATTCGATATTCCTGTTATTTGTCGTCGACTGCTAATAAACCAATTGCCTTTTCCTAAAATGCTAGATATATCTGGCAAAAAACCTTGGGAAACTAAGCATCTACTGGATACAATGGAAATGTGGAAATTTGGAGATGCAAAAGGATTTACAACCCTACGCCTCCTGTGTGCCGTATTTGATATTCCATCCCCAAAAGATGATATCAGCGGAGCCGATGTTGGCCAGGTTTATTGGGAAGAGCGCGATTTGGATCGCATTGCCACTTATTGTGAAAAAGACGTTTTGGCTACTGTGCAACTTTTCCTCCGTCTCAAACGGTTACCTTTGCTGCACCCCAATCAGGTGGTGACGGTTCGTTAGTCTGATCTTACTATGAAAAAACATCTTATTGCCCCCTCCGTGCTGGCTGCTGATTTCGCCCGGCTGCCTGAAGAAATTGACATGGTGAACCGATCTGAAGCCGACTGGTTTCATCTGGATGTGATGGATGGCCGGTTTGTACCCAACATCACTTTCGGCATGTTTATCGTTGAAGCTATTTCCAGATTGGCCAAAAAGCCTCTGGATGTACATTTGATGATTGTTGAACCCGAAAAATACGTGGAATCCTTCCGGAAGGCCGGAGCCGAGGTAATCACTGTTCATGCAGAGACCTGTACGCACCTTCACCGCACAGTTCATCAAATCAAGGAATCCGGCGCCAAGGCCGGCGTGGCGCTTAACCCGCATACACCTGTTTCTATATTGGAAGATTTGATCGAAGACATAGATTTGGTGTGTTTGATGTCGGTTAATCCGGGTTTTGGCGGACAAAAATTCATCTATCAGAGTCTGCCCAAAACCAGAAAGCTAAAAGAGATGATTTTGACAGCAAACGCCCAGACATTGATTGAAATTGATGGCGGGGTAGGGCTGCATAACGCAGAAAGCCTGCTGCAGGCAGGTGCGGATGTATTGGTAGCAGGCAATAGTGTGTTTGCCGCTAAAGATCCTGTAGGTACGATTTCTCAATTGAAAGCGTTTGATGCCAGATTTGATTTTTAGCGCTCGGTTTCTCTCTGCATGAAAAAAATTGACAAGCTGCTCCTTACCAGTTCGATCGGACCATTTGCGGTATCGTTTTTCATAGCGGTATTTGTACTGGTGATTCAGATCATGTGGCTGTATATCGATGAGATTGCAGGCAAAGGGGTAGGCATATTGATCATGCTGGAACTGGTGGGCTATATGTCGGTTACCGTATTCCCTATGGCGCTCCCGATCGCTGTACTGATCGCTTCTGTAATGGTTATGGGCGGGTTGGCTGAGCGGTATGAATTGTCCAGTATGAAAAGTGCAGGTATTCCGCTCATAAGAGTGATGCGTACGCTGATTATCATTGGTGCCTGCATTTCTGTCTTCTCTTATGTCTGCTCAGACTTTCTGATTCCAATCGCCAACCTGAAATTCAGAAGCCGATTGTTTGATATCCGGAAAGCAAAGCCGGCGCTGACCATGGAAGAAGGTGTATTTAATGAGGATTTCCGGCAATTTGTCATTCGTCTTGGCGATAAACTCCCAGATGGCGAAACCATCAGAGATGTTATGATTGAGGATCAGTCCAATATTGGGCAGGTAAAATTCAATCAGATCCTCGCTGACAGCGGACAAATGTATACCTCTGCCGATAAGCGATTTTTTGTGATGAATTTGTACGATGGGGTTCAATATCAGGAACCTGGCAACCAGGGGCCAGCTCCCACGCAACGAAAATTTCCATTTATCCGTACCAAATTTAAGTCCTGGTCCAAAGTGTGGGATATGCGGGAGTTTGAATTGGTGCGAACAGACGAAGACAGATTGAGCCAGCAGCGTACCATGCTCAATATGGGGCAGTTGCGGGCTAATATGGATTCACTATCACTTAAGATCAAAGACGCCGGTCAGATGGCGGTAAATGATATACTGGTCAATGTGAAACGAAAACCTACGCCTCCGGTTGTGCCCGTGGATACCAGCAAGTTGGCTGATAAACGAATCAAGGATGGCCTGAAAGGAGTAGAAGCCTTAAAGAGAGCATCTCAAAGCGCTAACTCTGGTCCGAATCTGCCTGTACTGGAAAAGAACAAACCGCTTGATCAATATACTTCCTTGCTGGAAACCTTTCGGGATCGCGACAGAAGCACATTGATGAAAGAGGCTAAAACGCGTCATGGGTTGGCTCGAAACATTGTTGAAACGCGAAAAAACCAGGTGCAGGCAAGACGGTTGGAATGGGTGAAAACCGGATATGAACTGTACAACAAATATAGTTTTGCACTGGTTTGTTTCATATTCCTGTTTATTGGTGCACCTATGGGCGCCATTATCAGGAAAGGTGGTTTCGGTTATCCTATTCTGGTGTCGATCATATTTTTCGTAACCTTTGTTTTTCTGGCCATATTGTGTCGAAAGCTCGCAGAAGCCTATATTATGTCGCCATTTTGGGCAGCCATGATGCCTTGTGCCATTCTGGGAGTATTTGGTATATATGTTACCCGCAAGGCTATGAATGATTCGCAATTGTTCAGCATAGAACCACTTGAGCGCTTGATGAATCAGTTAAGAAAACGGCGCAATCAAAAATTGGAGGAGCAAACAACATGAAATATATCTGGGATAATAAATGGTTTTTTGCGCCGGCTATCTGTTTTTTCTTCATTGGCGGGCTGATGGCAGTGATGATACCATATGGTGAGGAAATTATCTTTTTCAACCAACTGCGCGTTGAACCGCTGAATGGTATTTTCAGGTTCATAACCATGGGAGGGGAGGTCTGGGCATATCTGGTTTTTGGCCTGCCTTTGCTGTTTTTTAAGCCCAGATATGCGCTTATCGTGGCCATTACAGGATTCCTTTCTATCCCGATCATGTATTTATTAAAAGATGCGATAGGGGTAGACCGACCGGT
>DLXL01000311.1 GCA_003448025.1 Saprospirales bacterium
ACGGCGGAGGGAGTGTCCAGGGTTATCATTTCCTGATCTCTTTTGGCCAACCAACCCTGCGCTCTCAGCGGAAATACATCTCCATTACACTATACAAAATTGACTACAAACAAGCCGGCGGAGCTGGTAAAATGTGACCTGGAGCACCATTTATCGGCCTTTTTTTACCCCCATAGTGGAATTACACTATTGACACCCCCGCTTTCTTGTGTATTTTTGAACGTCTTTCATCGATTGCATTTGTGGCGAAAAGCATAGACTCTCGGCTAGTAACCCCCAGCAGTATGCAGCAAAACACCATTAGCCAAAGCGAAGTGACTTACAGGTTCACGCCCAAACAAGTCATAATCCGGAGTTAAATGGTCTCCCATGCAGGAGGGCTCCCGCACTTTAAATTGCCATCGTAATTCGTGCTTGGATACTTACATGCCGTCGAGATAATAATTTCCATACTTAGTTAACAAGACGGTTTAGTGCCCCGGTGTGGTTCACCTCTACACCGGGGCTTCTTTTTAGGTAATCCTCAGGTAACTTGGTCGTTCGGGGCAGAAATCCGCACATTGGTCTATGCCCATGCATTCCGTGCATCCATAGTGTAACCTAAAGGTCTTTTGCGGAGTCTGATTCGGGAACAATTAAGCATATGGATTGGTAAGTTTGGGAAGGCTGTTTTCCGTTCATCCGGTAAATCAGCCAATTCATACAGCAGAAGTGGGCATTGGTAGGTTCTATGTTTTGCAAACTACTGCTTTCCAATATCTTTGCTGCAGAAAACAAAAACATTTCCTGCTCGGTAAGACTTTGAACCGCTGGATATTGAACGGTAGACTTTTGGACCTTGGACTGGATACAGGCTAATGTCCAACTACTAACAGTTCAACCGTCCAAGGTCAAAATCCGGCACGGACAACAGATTAAGCTATGAAATCAAAGTACATCGCGCCACTCGTGGCCCTGCTTTTGGCGTCTTTTTCCCTATCGGCACAAAAAATAGCCGGTTCCGTTTTGGAATCAAATGGCCAGCCTGCCGGCTTTTCAACAATCACTTTACACAAGTCTGCAGATTCTACGCTGGTCAAGGGCGCCATTACCGGCGAGGATGGATCCTATGAAATCCTGGGCGCCGGCGCCGGTCAATATTTCCTGAAAGCAAACCTGATGGGTTCCGGCGGGGCTTCCACCCCGGCGTTCGATTACGATGGCGGCAACAAAATCATCGAAACCATTTCGCTGAAACCTGCTGAAAATCAACTCGCAGAGGTCTCCATCATCGCCCGCAAACCTCCGGTAGAAGTTAAAGCTGACAAAACCATCCTCAACGTTGATGGTACGGTCAATTCCACCGGGTTGAATGCACTGGAACTGCTCAGAAAAGCGCCTGGTGTTACGGTAGATAACAATGAAAATGTAAGCGTTCGCGGTAAAAATGCCGTGAAAATCATGATCGACGGCCGTGATGTGCCGCTCGACGGCAAGGAGCTGGCTGCCCTGCTCAAAGGCACCCAGGCATCTGATATTGCCAATATTGAAATCATCTCCAATCCTTCCGCCAAGTACGATGCTGCCGGTAATGCCGGAATCATCAATATCCGGATGAAGAAAAACAAAGCCCTGGGTACCAACGGTAACCTCGGCCTGGAAGGCATCTATGGCGAGACCTTTAAAGCGGGCGGAAACGTCAGCCTGAACCACCGCGCCAAAGACTTTAACGCTTTCGGAAGCTTTAATATGCACCATGGCGATTGGCACAATACGCAGAATTTTCACCGGGAACAGTTTCAGGACAACCTGCGCGCCGATGGCCTGCCGGGTGAAGACTGGCGGGTGTTTGAGCAAAAGAACAAGGAATACAGTGAAAACCGATATAAAGGATACCGTGCCGGCGTGGACTGGTTTGTGAACAGCAAACACACCGTAGGCGTATTGGTGAACGGTAGCCTGAACCCTGGCGACTGGCATTCCAGCAGTGTAGCGCAAATCAGTGATTTGCACAGTATCAACCGGATTGACTCGCTGCTGGTAGCCAGCAACGATGTGGCCAACGACCGCAACGACCTGAATATCAACCTGAACTATCGCTTTGCCGATACGCTCGGTCACACCCTGAACATTGACCTCGACCGCGGTACCTACCGGATTCGCGGCGCCAGTTTTCAACCTAACTACTACCGTTCTGCCGACAACTCTGAAACCCTGCGCGAAGCCATTTACCGGAATAATACCCCAACCGATATTGATATCATGACGGCCCGGGTGGATTACGAGCAAAAGCTGTGGAAAGGTACCCTGGGTTTGGGTGGCAAGATTTCAGACGTGGAAACCTTCAATACCTTCGATTTTTTCAATGTGCAGGATGGCGTTCCGGTGAAAAACGAATTACAAAGCAATTCTGTTGATTATAAGGAACGTACCAACGCAGCGTACGTCAACTATAACCGGGCCTTTGGCAAAAAATGGAATATTCAGGCCGGTTTGCGACTCGAAAATACTGATTATAAAGGCATTGGGAAGGATTCAGTGTTCACGAACAACTACACAGAACTGTTCCCGAGCGCCGCAGTAACCTATACCATCAACCAGAAACTGGGCCTGAATGCCACCTATAGCCGTCGGATTGACCGTCCGAGCTACCAGGATTTGAACCCGTTTGAGAACAAGCTGGATGAGCTGACTTACCAGAAAGGCAACCCCATGTTGTTGCCTCAGTTTACCAACTCCATCGAACTCAGCCCTACGTTCAACGGCTTCCCGGTGCTGACCATTGGATACAGTCATACCAACGACGTATTCACGCAGATTCTGAAACGCGACACCCGCGATACCCGTGCCACCTTTATTACCCAGGAAAACCTGGCTGATCAAAGGAACTGGACCCTTACACTGAATGCACCTACGCCTATTGCCAAATGGTGGGATGGTTTTGTGAGTCTGACCGGCTTCCGGAGTCATTTCCGGGCAGATTTCAGTACCCCTGAAACCCCCAATTTCCTGGTAGATCAGGCATTTAATGCCTTTAATGCGTATGCAGAACAAAACATCAAATTACCTAAAGGCTTCGGCCTGCAAGTTTCCGGTTGGTACAACAGTCGTGCTTTCTGGGGTACGCTTCGCAGCAAACCACAGGGCGCCCTGGACATCGGCTTGCAGAAAAAGGTATTCAACGACAAAGGTGAATTGCGCCTGCGCGTTGGCGACGTGCTCGGTACGGCCGGCTGGGGAGGAGAAAACCTGTTTACGCCCGGACTCAAAATGCTGGCCAACGGAACCTGGGAAAGTCAGACCGTTACCCTCAACTTTTCGTACCGTTTCGGTTCAACCGATGTAAAAGGCGCCCGCCAGCGCAAAACAGGCCTGGAAGACGAGAAAAACAGGGTGAAAGGGAAGTGAGTGTTTTGGTGTTTGAGTGTT
>DLXL01000088.1:0-3666 GCA_003448025.1 Saprospirales bacterium
GGTTCTGCACATCTCCGCTGAATGTTATCCTGCTGCCAAAACAGGCGGTCTGGGAGACGTTGTTGGTTCATTGCCCAAGTATATGTCGCAGGCAGGTGTACTGTCTGCTGCAGTAATTCCCAAATATGCATTGAAGTGGATCAACAATCAGGAATGGATTACGGTGTACCAGGGTGCTGTTCGTTCTGATTGGCGAACGATCCATTTTTCTGTTCAGCAGGAAAAAAGCAACAAACTTGGGTTTCCATTTTTTGTAGTGGATATTCCCGGGCTATATGACAGGGCTGGCATTTACAACGACCAGAACGGCTGGCCTTATGAGGACGAAGTAGAACGATATTTGGTGTTTCAACAGGCTGTTTTACAATGGTTGATCTCTTTCCCTGAACAAGATCGCCCAAAGGTTTTGCATTGCCATGATCATCATACCGGGCTCATTCCGTTCATGGTGAAATATTCCCCGGATTTCAGGCCGTTGGCTGAAACGCCAACCGTTTTCACCATCCATAATGGCCAGTATCAGGGTGCTTTCAGTTGGCGCAACCAACATTTATTACCCTATTATTATGCCGCTGCAAGAGGGTATATGGATTGGAACGGAGCTGTAAATCCCATGGCCTCAGCGATTAAATGTGCCTGGGCTGTAACCACCGTATCGGAGAGCTACCTGTTTGAGTTGCATGAAAACAGCCTTGGACTTGAGCCACTCTTCCGATCAGAGTGGCATAAGCAGTGGGGAATTATCAACGGTATAGACGCACAGGTTTGGGATCCAAGAACGGATAATGCGCTACAATTCCGTTTGCAGGATCATGCTTCCACGCCCTCCATAGAGGCCATCCAGGAATTCAAATTCCGCAACAAACAGGTACTCTGTGAATGGTTTGGCTTCCCTATGAATGCGCCTTTAATAAGTTTTATTGGTCGTATGGTTGGCGAAAAGGGATCTGATTTATTGCCTGATGCCTACCGGGGGTATATCCATGCCGGAGGCTCCGGCAGTTTCCTGGTGCTGGGCACCGGAGAAGCCTGGACCCAGAACCAATTCCGAAGCATGGCTCATCAGTACACAGGGCGTGTCAATGCAGTTATTGATTACAACGAAGCACTGGCACACCAAATTTATGCCGGATCGGATTTTTTAATTATGCCTTCCAGAGTTGAACCCTGTGGATTGAACCAGATGTACGCAATGGGTTACGGAACTATTCCGATGGTACGCAGCGTGGGCGGATTGAAGGATACCGTGCCCGATATTGCTGCTCCGGGCAATGAAGGCAGGGGCATACGTTTTGACCAATTTAGTTTGAACGATATTGGCTATGCCATCCACCGCGGTGCTTCTATGTGGCATAACGAACCAGGAATTATAGCCGTCTTGCGACAGAGAATCATGTCGCTGGATTTCTCCTGGGAAAAAACGGTGGACAAATATTTTGCAGTGTATCAAAAAATAGGAGCCCAGGTAATGGCAGTCAAAGAGGCGCCAATCCCGGAAAAAACACCGGCCAGTGCCGCAGCTAAAAAACCTGAAAAGGCAAAAACAGGAAAAAAGACTGTATCAAAAACAACCAGCACTGAGACCAGCCCTTCAACTGAAACGAACCGGGGCGAAGTCAAAAAAACACCTGCTGCAGGCAAAAAAGCAAAAGTAAAAAAGGCCTAAAGTCTCATTAAATTACATTTTCTTACACTTATTGCTATTTTAGCAAATAAGAAATGGCGAAATAGTTGGGGAACAATTTGGCTTGATGTACGTTTGCTCTAAATCCATAGAAACAACAACTCCTGCCATGATAAAGATGATTTGCCTGATTCTCGGCGGTGGCGCCGGAAGCCGATTACATCCACTTACGGAAACCCGTTCCAAACCAGCCGTACCAATAGGCGGCAAGTACCGCCTGATCGATATTCCGATCTCTAATTGTATTAATTCAGGAGTGAAGCGCATGTACGTGCTTACCCAATACAACTCTGCCTCCCTGAATGCGCACATCAAAAACGCCTACAACTTTGATCACTTTACGCAAGGCTTCGTAGATATTCTTGCGGCCGAACAAACACCCGGCAATAAAGAGTGGTTCCAGGGCACCTCTGATGCCGTGCGGCAGAGCAGAAAGCACTATGATCGGCAGGATTTTGATTATATCCTGATTCTTTCCGGTGATCAACTATATCAGATGGATTTCGAGGAAATGGTAAAACACCATATAGCACAGAATGCCGACCTCACCATAGCCTGTCTGCCCGTTGATGCACGTGATGCCACAGGTTTTGGGATTATGAAAGTGAACGACAAGGGCTATATCCCGCGGTTTATTGAAAAACCCAGTCCGGATGTTTTACCGGAATGGGCCAGTGAAGTAAGCCCACTCAACAAAAAACGCGGCCGAAACTATCTGGCCTCCATGGGCATCTATATTTTCAATCGAAAAGCACTCGACGATTTGTTTGATAAATACCCTGATGCCACTGATTTTGGGAAAGAAATCATCCCTACAGCTATTGGAGAAGGCCGTAAGGTAGCAGCATATCAGTATGAAGGATATTGGACTGATATTGGAACTATCCGTTCCTTCTTTGAGGCAAATATTGAACTAACGGACCATATTCCGCCTTTCAATTTGTTCGACTCCAGAAAGGTGATCTACACCAGAGGCCGCATGTTACCTCCGGCAAAATTGTATGGAGGCACCCAACTGAACCGGGCATTGATAGCAGAAGGATCCATTATTCATGCCCGCGTGATTGACGGCTCTATCATTGGATTGCGCTCCAGAATTGGCGAAAACACGGTGATCAAAGACTCCATTGTGATGGGTAATGATGCTTATCAAACACTGCAGGAAATTGCCACCAATCAGGACGATATCCCAATGGGTGTTGGCCATTATTGCCATATTGAACATGCAATTCTGGATAAAGATTGCAGAATTGGCAACAATGTAGTAATCAAGGGTGGTACTCACCTTCCGGATACGGATGCCGATGAATTTGTAATCCGGGACGGGGTTGTAGTGATTAAAAAAGGCGCAACTATTCCGGAAGGTGCGAGAATCATGTAAAAATGGAAATTCGCATAGAAGCTAAAACTTCCAAACGCATACTCGGCATAGACCCCGGTACCAACGTACTGGGGTTTGCTATTATTGATGCCGACAAAAAGCTGGTAAAAGTGATAGAAATCGGGGTTATTACTTTTGCCCATATCAGCGATGATCAAACGGTCAAGCTCAGATATATTTTTGAGCAGGTACAAGATCTGATCCGGCAGCATCAGCCGGAGGAAATGGCCATTGAAGCACCTTTTTTCGGAAAAAATGTTCAATCCATGCTCAAACTCGGGCGAGCCCAGGGGGTTGCTATTGCAGCAGGCATGGTGAACAAGGTCGCTATTACGGAGTACATGCCTAAAAAGATCAAGCAGGCGGTAACCGGAAATGGCAATGCCTCCAAGGAACAGGTGGCGGGCATGCTGGAAAAAATCCTGAACACAAAATTCTCAGAAAAAACCTTCGATGCCACCGATGCACTGGCCACGGCGCTTTGCCATTGGTATCAGGCATCCAGCCCGGGTGTGGCAGGCAAAAAAAGCTATAACAGCTGGAAAGGGTTTTTAAAGGATAATCCGGAACGGAAGTTGTGAGATATGAGATATGAGATATG
>DLXL01000088.1:3820-4033 GCA_003448025.1 Saprospirales bacterium
TATGAGATATGAGATATGAGATATTTTAAGTCCCTTGAGATCTAAAACATCTCATACCTCATATCTCCCTAGTTCCTCAACCTGTTCTTCTCTGGCAGTCCTTCGTAAAAGAACCCATATCCCCGGAATATCCCTCCCATGACACGATCCTGGGTGAGCAAAAAGTCTTCGTTATTGACATCTGTAAAATAACGGGACACATATGGAGCGCCA
>DLXL01000257.1:0-1389 GCA_003448025.1 Saprospirales bacterium
TTTTTCCAAATACCCATCCTGACTTTGGTATAACCATTTTCCGTTTTAGAGTACAAATTTCCAACGCCGTTCATACGGGAATAATCCGAAATGGATACCCTCCGATCAGCAGGGAATGAACTGAGTTGAATGGCATACCGTACCAAAGATGCATCCGGCTTGGCAACAGGTTCTTCTGTGCTGTATTGAGCGGGTGCAGCAGGCGTTTCGCTCTCTACCAGTAACGTTTTGTCGCCATCCCATTCTTCCACCACCCAGGCACTTTTGAATCGCTTGTCTGTTTGGTGCACTTTCTTCAAATAAGCATTGGCTTCAGCTTGTGTCGGGTATATTCCCAGTCTGATCTTGTTCAGATTGCGTTCTGTCTTGACGTACAGATTGCCATACCTGGTAAGCCCTTCAAATGGCCGGAGTTTGGCATCTGTAACGGCCTCCGGTGTAGCTTCCAGCTGAATGGAATATCCGGTAAGACTACCTTCCTGAGATGGTTTAGATTTAGGTATCACCTGCGTTATACCAGTTTCCGATACATCGTTGTATACAACCGGTTTTGCGGTGTTATCGTAGTCCACATATCCATCCTTTTTAGTGGTGGCCAGGTCGTTATATGCTTTGTCCATCAGCACATTGCTGATTTTATGGTTGCTGTTGTAAGGGAAGTTGGTGCGTATAACAGCATCCAGATACCCGTTTTTATTATAACTGACCAGATATGCCTGACCGGGTTCTACGCGCATGGTGTAATAACCATTTTCATCTGTATTGGTTTCCAGCACCTCATCTTCCAGTTGTACCTGCACCGAAACACCCCGTAATGGCGCATTGGTTTTGGAATCATACACATAACCGCGGAATTCCTCTCCGGCATCCTGGCTCAGGGCAATTTTTGCGTTCATTTTGCCAAAATCACGTACCTCCAGTTTTTTATCCTTGTAGCCGGATTTTTTCAGGGAAATTTGACAGGATATAGGGCGAAGGAGTTCATCAAAATAGAACTTTCCGTCACTACCGGTTTTGCCTTTGAAACTATAGCAATCGGAAAGGTCTACCTCAACGTCGCCCAGGGGGAACCCCCGCTCATCGGTAACCAATAAATGCAGGTTTCCTTTGCCATTGCCGGGCTCTTCTCCGGGAGTAGCATATTCTGTTGGCTTCACAGCTGGTTCTGTCCGACTGGTCAAGGGCTCATCGTCCCATTTTTTGCTCACCATCCAGATGTCTTCATTGCCTCTGCCTCCGTTGCGGGTGCTGGTAAGGTAGCCTATGTTTTCCGTGGAATTATAAATGAAGCCATAATCATCACGGGGGGAGTTGATACCTGTTCCCATGTGCGTGACCTCCGTAATCTCGGATGCTCCCAGGGTAGCTCTGAATACATCCAGTCCACCA
>DLXL01000257.1:1550-2571 GCA_003448025.1 Saprospirales bacterium
TTTGAATACATCCAGTCCACCAATGCCTTTGTGCCAGTCGGAAGAGAAATAGATATAATCTCCGTCGAAATATGGTGTCACTTCATTGCCTGGCGTGTTCAGCGGTGTTCCCAGGTTGCGTGGTTCGCTCCAGCCACTGGCCGTCCAGTTGGAAATATAAATGTCCCATCCGCCAAATCCACCCGGTAGGGTGGATGCGAAGAGGAGTTTTGTCCCATCGGGCGACAAGCAAGGGAACCCGGTGCCGAAGGTTGAGCCATTGTACGGGAAAGCTTTTGGACTTTGCCATACACCATCCTCAATATCAGCCAGATAAATGCTCATGTTCATACCTGTTTCGGCAATCTGCCGTGTACCGCTTATGAACTTATTTCGTGCAAAGGCAACTTTTCGGCCATTGGAAGAAAAACTGACAGGGCCTTCGTTTCGATTATTTTGCATATCAGAACGGAGGAATACCGGCTTTTGCAACATATCGTTGTCCGGGCTGCGTTGGCTTACGAACAGGAAATTGGTATTTCCGCCTTGTATGTCACCTGCAGGTTTGCCTTTAGGCTGGATATCGGTGCGGGCAGAATTGAAGGCCACTTTAGACTGGTAAAATGCCGGACCAAAATCAGCCGCAGCTGTATTGATGGCTTCGTTTTTTGCCTGCCACTGTCCTTCTTTTTTGGCATTTTTAATGGCAAAATCCGCCACATTGGCAAAATGACGGCCTACTTTTTCATCGGTTTCAGAGTAAAGCAGAAATTGGTCCTTAGCGCCATCGTAGTCGCTTGTTTGCATCAGTGCTTTACCCAGACGCAACGGAACGTCAGATTCCATATTAAAGGTATTCTGAGCTTTTTGATACCATTCAATGGCTTTATCAGGACGATTAAGCTGAAAATGGC
Organism: Saprospirales bacterium; assembly: GCA_003448025.1. Lineage (GTDB taxonomy): Bacteria > Bacteroidota > Bacteroidia > Chitinophagales > Saprospiraceae > M3007. The sequence goes on from DLXL01000257.1 coordinate 2,444, forward strand.
AGTCGCCAATGCGAGCGAGTGCGTGTGCATTGCTTTTGTCCTCTTTCAGGACCTCCTCATAGGTTTGGATAGCCAGGTTGTAGGAATAAAGGTCGAACTGCCGGTCGGCGCGGGTAGTCAGCTCATTT
>DLXL01000257.1:2712-7841 GCA_003448025.1 Saprospirales bacterium
CGGCGCGGGTAGTCAGCTCATTTACTGCCGACTTTTGGGCATTTAGCAGGCTGGCAGCGGAAAGGAGCAGTCCCAGCAGATACCCGGCGCGGAGGTTGGTGTTCATAAGCAGCATGGTTTTGAGTCGGCCAAATCTTTCTAACTGGAATGAAACGCAAAAAAGAAATTTCACTCTTCAGGCTTGGCCTGACCCGGTTGTGGAAATGATTTTAAAAGAATGGCGGACCGCAAGGATGTGCGGAACGTACCAAGTTGGGTCAAAACGCGCATAAAACTGCATTTTGAGAAACTTAGTATAGTGGAGAGACTATCTTTTGAAATGAGGGACGCTGCAAAGATACGGGGGAGAGTAATATCGCGCAATGGGGTAGGGGTAAAAGAAAAGCGTCCAAGGAAAAACCTTGAACGCTTTCAGTGCGGGAAGCGAGACTCGAACTCGCACGACCGTAAAGTCAATGGTGTTTGAGACCATCGCGTCTACCATTCCGCCACTCCCGCAACGTGTACTTTTTTGCTTTTGCAGCCTTGCCTTTGCCTGGCTCTTTGCTTAAGCGGGTGCAAATTTAGAGAGATTTTCTTTGGTGCGCAACAAATAGCGCTTTTTGTAAAAAAAATCTCTGACCCGAATTAAATCCTGGTCTCCGCTTTGTTGTTCTGTCCAATTCTTTAGCACGGGTTGTATCGCTGTTTCCAGCTCGTTTTCCATCTTCTGGAGGCTATTTAACGCATTTTGATACAACTGCTGGTTGAAGTCAAACTCCAATTCCATCACGGACTCATTGATATCCATCATGTCCAGCAAAAAATCCTGCGGCAAACTTCCCTGCTCTCCTTCTGCACCCAGGACGCCTTTTTCCTGCAAAATATACCGCATGCGCGCATCGGGATCGCTCAAAATCTTAAATGCTTCATTATTTCTGGTAGATAATTCCAACGCTTCAGATCTTGCTTCTTCATCCGCAAGGGTATGAAAGTCAGGATGGTACTTGCGGCTGTTTTGCAAATAACGAGTCCGGATAGTGGCATCATCCACTATAAAAGACATGGGAATTCCAAAAAAATCAAAATGGTTCATACAGACTAGAACAGTCGCCAAACATCAAGACCGAGTGCAAAGCTCATCAGGCCAATCAGGAGGAAAAAACCCACTGTAACAGCGCGTTCCATGAATTGATCGCTCACTTTCCGGCCGGTAATCACTTCCCAAATCAGGAACAACACATATCCACCATCCAGGGCAGGAATCGGAAGCAGGTTCATAAACGCGAGGATGATGCTTAAAGAAGCGGTCACGGTCCAGAATATGCGCCAATCCCAGGATGGGTCGAACAGTTTGCCAATGCTGATAACACTGCCCAGATTGTCTTTAACGGAAATATCGCCCCGGAACATCATTTTGAAAGCCTGCATCTGGTCTGTGAGGAAATTCCAGCCCATTTTGGCGCCTGCAGGAAATGCTTCTGCCAGCGAGTAGGTTTGGGTTTCCTTTTTGAAGTAGGCCGCCATTTTGGCATTGGCCCCAATTTTACCCTGTGGGGTCAGCGTAACGGAAAGGGTGCTGGAATCTCCGCTTTCACGGATTACACCGATGTTTACGGTTTGACTTTTATGCTTGGAGGCTACTGGCCAGAACTGGTCAAAATATTCAATTGGCTGACCGTTGAAGGAGATGATACGGTCACCTTTTTGAATACCGGCAGTAGATGCCGGGCCTTTATCTGATACTAATTCAACCACAAATGGAACTCGCGCTGAAAGCAGGTCGTTTTTCAAGATTTTCGGAATTTTAACAGCAGCTTCATCCGAAATACGGATTGTTTCCTGGGTGCCGTTCCGCAACACCGTTGCTTCTCTTGCGCCGTTCAGCATGACACGCTTGCGAAATTCATTGGGATCCACCCTGTCAAATGGTTGCCCGCCAAGGGTCAGCAACAAATCTCCCTGCTGGAAGCCGCTTTGCAGCAAAACGGAATCGAACGACATGCCATATTGTTTCAATTCTGAAGTTGGAATGTACTCTCGACCCCATCCCCACAGGACCATGGCAAAGAGGAAAAGTCCTAGAAGGAAGTTAATCGTTACGCCTCCAATCATAATGATGAGTCGTTGCCAGGCTTTTTTGGCACGGAACTCCCATGGTTGAGCAGGGCCTTTCATTTGTTCCTTATCCATGCTCTCATCTATCATACCTGATATCTTTACGTAACCGCCCAAAGGAAGCCACCCGATACCGTATTCTGTTTCACCTTTTTTCACACTGAACAAGGAGTTGAAAGGAGGAGCATCAAAAAACAGATAGAATTTTTCCACGCGGGTTTTAAACCATTTTGCAGGCGCAAAGTGACCCAGTTCGTGTAAAACGATAAGGATGGAAAGGCTTAGCAGAAATTGAAGAACAATTGAAAGGGTATCCATTAAAGCTTGGCTTAGGTACGAGTGATATTTTGGATGTTAAAACGCGAAACGGCTTTCGGAGTTTTGGGCAAAACTACGGAAGCCGTTTGGTCGTACTGTACTAATTACGAAAAAATAAGAAAAAGAGCTGCTTTCAAGGCCTCAACTTCCAATTTCCCGGTAACGTTGTGAATTGGCAGGGTCAATTTTGGACATGATCTGAATGACGCGGTCTTTTTGCGCTTTGGGGGCGAGTTTCCACATTTCCACCAGTTCATCTCTTTGGGCATAGGAAAACATCTGAATGATCATAGAATTAAAATAAGCTGCAGCAACTTTATCAATGTCTTCCAGAGCCAATAAAATGGCCGCTTTGGCCTGATCCTGATTGGTTGTAAACATGTCTAACCCTTTCCGGTGATAATTATAAATGGCGTTTCTGAATGGTCGCACCCGTGGATTGAGCAGGTTTTCCATAATCCAGTAACGGTTGCGGTTTTTGCCACCATCAGAAGGACGCCAGCCCGGGGTAGAGTTACTGCTGGAGTTTTGGATATTGGTTACAATTTTTTCGGCCGTCAGCAGGTGTTGTTCACCTCCATATTGGGAAAAAGAATCATAATCCATCGCAAGGATGATATACACATAAAAAGCCAGCAAGGCCGACAAGTTCTGATTTTCAGGATTGTCTCTCAAAAATTCAATGGGCTGGTTCTGCTCATAGGTAAATATAACATCTTTGTCCAGGTGAGAAAGCAAGGGCGTTTCATATCCGCTTCCATATACCGGGCGGGTTGCCTGAACGGCGAGTTCAGCTTCAAAAACGTTGCCTTCCAATTCCTTGGAAATGGTGAGGATAAAATTGCATTTAATCCTTTCCTCCAGCTCGAAGTTGTCGCTGGTCCATTTGGTATTATTCAGGAAGTCCTTTAGAGAAACCTCCAGCTGGTCGAACACTTTGCGGTCGTTGCGCTGAATCTGCGGTGTACTTACCCGCACACTGGCATTGAGCTCACCTTGAGCATAAAGGTTTGAAATACAAAGAAATAAGGCGAAAGCCAGGCCAATTTTTTTTGTCATGACAGGTAGTTTTGGTCGCTAAAATGGTAAAAAATCGGAAGCGACCCTTTCTAATGATGCATTAATGGTTGTTTTGGTTGGCCAGACTGCAAATTTCGTGCACAATATCTTCTGCAACGGCTTGTTTGCTTTTCAATGGGAAATCGATATGCGTGCCGGCTTTCCGCAAAATGGTGATCTGGTTGGTATCGTGACCAAACCCGGCGCCCTGATTACGCATGGAATTGAGTACAATAAAATCGAAGTTTTTCTTGGCCAACTTCTGCAGTGCATGGTTTTGCTCATTATCAGTTTCCAATGCAAACCCCACAAAAACCTGTTCTGGTTTCCTGGCCTTACCCAGGGTGGCGGCAATATCAACGGTTTTTTCCAGTTCCAGCTGCATGTCTCCCTCCTTCTTTTTAATTTTGGTTTCGGAGAATTGTCGGGGCTTGTAATCTGCTACTGCCGCTGCCAGTACCACAATATGGGTTTCATGAAAAACCTTTTCACAGGCAGCATGCATTTCTGCAGCAGAGGTTACGAGTTGCACCTGAACAGTCGAATCGGCGGGACGGAGCTCTGTGGGGCCTAAAATAAGGGTTACTTCAGCGCCTTCCTTCGCCAGGGTTTCGGCAATAGCTATGCCCATTTTCCCGGTAGAATGATTGCCGATAAATCGCACAGGATCCAGGGCTTCATACGTTGGCCCTGCCGTAACCAGGGCTTTTTTGCCGGCTAGCTTGCGTGAACGGAGGTTATGCGATTCAAGAAATCCAATGATGTCTTCCGGTTCAGCCATACGTCCATCACCAATTAAGCCTGAGGCCAGTTCGCCGTGACCAACTGGTATAACGTGCACGCCAAAACTTTGAAGACGTCTGATATTGGATTGTGTAGCAGGATGTTTCCACATGTCAACATCCATGGCCGGGGCCACATAAACCGGGCATCGGGCTGAAAGGTAAACTGCGCTTACTATGTTGTCGCACAATCCATTGGCTAGTTTGGCCAGCGTATTGGCGCTGGCCGGTGCTATCACCATCGCATCTGCCCAAAGGCCTAATTCCACGTGATTGTTCCAGCTTTCTTCTGAAACTACCTCGGTCAATACCGGTCGTTTGGATAAGGTAGATAAAGTAAGGGGGCTGATAAAAGCTTTAGCTGAATCGGTCATCAGCACTTGCACTTCGTGGCCTTTTTTAACCCAAAGCCGGATTAAAGACGCTGATTTATAAGCTGCTATAGATCCGGTGACACCGAGAATGATCTTCATATGTGAAAAGAAATTCCGGGTAAAGGTATAGAAGTTAACACAAAGGCGCCTAGGCTTTACGGAAGCGCAAACTTACTGGCCTTCACACCTTTGTGTCAGCATCTTACTAGTAGATCAAAGTTTTGGACCAGCTGCCAAAATTTCCGGACTTACCTGATCGGCATATTTTTCGAAGTTCAGTATAAACTCCTTCGCCAGGGATTGAGCTTTTGCGTTGTATTGTGCCTGATCAGCCCAGGTATTGCCCGGGTTAAGCAGATTTGAGGGTACCCCAGGACAATGAACGGGCATTTCCATGCCAAAAATGGGGTGCTTTATGAAAGCCACATTTTCCAGTTCGCCCCGAAGTGCTGCTGTGATCATGGCACGGGTATAGGAGAGTTTAATTCGCTCGCCAACA
>DLXL01000257.1:8000-8452 GCA_003448025.1 Saprospirales bacterium
GTGATCAGCCAAACTTTTGCTTTGCTTTTACGCAGTTTTTTTCCCAGAAGGTCTGCATATCTGGCTGGATGCAGCGGCAAAAATGGCGCTCCAAAGCAGGCGGAGAACGTTGATTTTGGTTCTTTTACCCCTACTTCGGTGCCAGCTACACGTGCTGTGTAGCCGCTGATAAAGTAGTACATAGCTTGTTCAGGGGTGAGCCAGGAAATTGGCGGAAGAATGCCGTATGCATCGCAGGTGAGAAAAAAGATGTTCTTCGGATCACCCATCGCCCTGCTGGGCGTAACTGCATTTTCAATATGGTGAATAGGGTAGGAGACCCGGGTGTTTTCAGTAATGCTTCGGTCTGCAAAGTCTACCTTGCGGGTTCCGGGCAAAAATTTAACATTTTCGAGGATTGCTCCATGGCGAATGGCTTTATAAATGTCTGGTTCTTTTTCGAGGGTCAGATC
>DLXL01000257.1:8640-10132 GCA_003448025.1 Saprospirales bacterium
ACTTCACCGCTACCCCATGCATGTTCGTCGTCCCCGATCAAAGGGCGATTAGGATCTGCGCTCAATGTTGTTTTTCCTGTACCGGAGAGTCCGAAAAAGAGGGCAATATCGCCATTTGTACCTACGTTGGCAGAGCAATGCATGGGTAATGCATCTTTGGTTCGGGTAGGCAAAACAAAGTTAATCACAGAAAAGATCCCCTTTTTTATCTCACCGGTATACCCGGTTCCTCCGATTAGTAAACGCCGTTTTTTGATATTTATAATAGCAAAATTGTGCTGGCGGGTACCATCTACTGCGGGATCAGCCTTGAACCCGGGGGCGCAAAGCACCGTCCATTTGGGATCGAAATTTTCCAGGGAATCCTCTTCCGGCCGAATGAACATATTATAGGCAAACTGATTAGACCATGGATACTCTGTGATCACACGGGCGCTGAGACGATATTCGGGGTTTGCACTCGCGTTAGCCTCTACATCGCGCACATAAATGTCCTTTTTGCGGAGATAACTGCAAACTTTTCGCCATAGCGCATCAAATTTTTTGGGTTCAAAGGACAGGTTTGATTTGCCCCAATTAACATGTTTAGCCGTAGAGTTGTCCTTTACTATAAAACGATCATCAGGCGATCGACCCGTAAATTCTCCGGTGTAAATGACCAGAGCGCCAGAATCAGCCAATTGTCCCATGCCTTTGGCAATGGCATGTTCAACGAGTTCTTCCGGAGTCAGATTCCAATAGGCATTTTTCCAGTTTTTCAAGCCAATTTCCTGTAGATTGGCGTTAGGGTTCTTCATTCCCTGTTCTTGCATAGATTCAGTTTTTGATTTTGGTTAGGCAATAATGCGTTATTAACGCCGTGGTGGTGGTGGTTTGCCGGGCTAAAGGTACGAAGGCGTTTTTTCCAATTCTTCAATTAAAGACATTTAGTTACTAGACACTTTAAACAACCATTGTTGGCTGATACCATCCTTATGCCTCAAGGTTGCAAGGTAGTATCCGTATGGCCAGTTATGGCAAAAAATAGTTTGCTGACCTACAGGAATCCGAGCATCCCATGTTTTACGTCCAAGGATATCAAATATTTCCAGATAACCTGGTTGTTGACTATCGATGGTAAAGGAATTGACCGCGGGATTGGGAAAAACCTGAAACAATCTGGCATTAACAGCGGTAGGCGTATTCACGTGTACCCAGACATCTTCCCTTACATTGCACACCGTTTTGGATAGCGGACCAATGAAGCGTTCACGGGCGGGAATGTTACCTGAATTATAGTTTGCAGGAGGGCCCATCAAAAAGGAAACTTCACTCAAAAATTTGGGCGGCAAAGTCCAGTAAAGAGATGGTTCCTGGACAACAGGGGCATTTGAAGGTACGATGTTCACATTTTGAAAATTGGCAAATTCCAGATGATTGGTTCCTGAAACAATATACAGGCCCTGAAGCAAGCCGCACGGGTGGAGTTCATTTCAAGCGATGTTATAGTTGG
>DLXL01000641.1:0-9969 GCA_003448025.1 Saprospirales bacterium
TTCCGGGTTTATTGTTTCGGTTGCTGCTCCAGGAAAGTTTCTTTCCATCCGGGGAGAACATGGGAAAGGAGTTGAAAATACTTTCTGAGGTAATCTGTTCCAAACCGGTTCCGTCTGTATTGATCATGTAGATCTGGAAATCATACCCCCTTTTGGAGTGGTGGTTGCTGCTGAACACGATCTTTTTACCGGAAGGATGGAAAAAAGGCGCCCAGTTTGCTTTGCCTAAATGGGTTATCTGACGAAGATCTGTGCCGTCTACGTTGCAGGTAAAGATCTCCATATTGGTAGGCGCAACCAAATGCTGTGCAAGGTATTCCCGATATTCTTTTATTTCTTCGGCCGTTTTTGGACGGCTGGCCCGGAAAACAATTTTGGAACCATCCTGACTGAAAAACGCTCCACCATCATACCCCAAATCAAAAGTGATCTGTTTCAAACCACTGCCATCCAGATTCATGGTCCATAATTCCAGATCGCCTGAACGATCACTGGTGAACAATATCTTGTCGCCTTTAGGGCTCAATACGGCCTCGGCATCGTATCCCTGATGATCCGTCAACTGTTTCACAATGTTCCCTTTAAGGTCGGCGATGTAAATATCGTAGCTGTCGTAAATAGACCAAAGATACTTGCCTCCGGCGCGCATATCTGGCGTATGCGGGCAGGATTCTCCGGCTTCATGTGTACTGGCATACAAAATATGTTTGCCATCCGGCATAAAATAGGAACAGGTGGTGCGACCCTTCAATGTACTGATGGTCTTTGGACGATAGGTACTGTCGCCGGCTGCATCTTTTACCTTCATGGCAAAAATCTGGTCGCACTCCAATCCCCAGGCTTTATTGTTACTTTGAAACGTAAGCCATTTGCTGTCAGGACTCCAGTATGCTTCGGCATTATCACCTCCAAAGGTCAACTGACGAACATTTTTGAGGTGTTTTTCAGGCATAGGAGTTGCCGTGGTTGCATCGGTTGGGCTATGTTGGGCGAATAGTGATGCGCTGATTGCCAGGAACAGGGTTAGGAATTTTGCTTTGAGCATAGTTTAAATTCAAAAATTTCGCGCTAAGTTCGGGCTAAGGGAGTCAATAAGCCGTCAGGATTTGGTCAAGAAATGATACCTGTTAGTTGTTAGGCCAGGCAACCTTTCCACGCTGTCATGTGTTTGTGCAGGGAGAATGCTGAAGAACTGCGAAAATTTTGCGCTCTGGTATTATAGTTCCATCGGATTTAATTGATCTGACTACTGGACTTTTTAATAATGGATGTTAGACATTTTTTTGCAAACGATTGATATTCAGACACGTAACAAACGAGTCTAATATCTAACATCAAAATGTCCGGTAGCCTCAAAAATGATTTTACCATGAAAAAAATATGCCTGATTTTACTGATTGGAATGAACCTTCAGGTACTCGCACAGGATATACCATTCATTAAAAAAGAAACGCTTCAGCAATGGATAAATGCTGATTCCGATACCATTTATGTGCTCAATTTCTGGGCAACCTGGTGTGCGCCCTGCGTGGAAGAATTGCCAGCTTTTGAGAAATTACACCGGGAATACTCATCCAAAAAGGTCAAAGTTGTGCTCATAAGCACTGATTTTAAGCGAAACGTCGAATCCAGGGTGAAACCATTTGTAAAACGCAAAAAATTGCAAAGCCAAGTGGTATTTATGGATGAACCAAACCCCAATCATTGGGTTAATGCAGTAAGCCCGGAATGGTCCGGGGCATTACCTGCCACGCTGATCATCCATAACCGCAAAGACAAATACTTGTTTTTTGAAAAACAACTCAATTATGAAACGTTGGAGGAAATTGTAAAAACGATTCTCTGACCACAAATCCGTCATCCATCTAAACAATATACACATGAAAAAAACATTCTCCCTTTTTCTACTATTTTCTCTGGCGTTTACAGCCATGTCTTTCCAGCCAACCAACACGGGTGGTGGCTATAAGGTAGGTGATACCGCCATGGACTTCAGCCTGATCAATGTGAAAGGCAAACCAGTATCCTTAGCCGATATCAAAAATGCCAAAGGGTACATCGTTGTGTTTACCTGCAATCACTGTCCCTATGCTAAAGCCTATGAACAGCGTATTATCGACCTTCACAAGAAATACGCGCCAATGGGTTTTTCCGTTGTTGCCATCAACTCCAACGATAAAGATGTACAACCTCAGGACAGCTATGATAATATGAAAAAGCTAGCCAAAAAGAAAAAATATCCATTCCCTTACCTGTACGACGAAACTCAGGAGGTTGCCAAAGCCTTTGGTGCTACCCGCACCCCGCATATTTATGTGCTGGATAAGAACCGTGTAGTACGCTATATCGGCGCCATCGACGATAATTCTGAAGACCCTGCCATGGCTAAAGAACATTATGTAGCCAACGCAGTGAATGCCCTGCTCAACGGCAAAGACGTTGCAACCAAGGAAACCAAAGCCATTGGCTGCGGTATCAAGTGGAAAAAATCGTAAAGTCCAGAATGGGACGACAGGCGCTTTAAAAAGTATGGAAAGAAAATCTTTCTGCATATTTGCCGGCCCTGAAAAGTAAAATGCCTGTCGTCCCATCGTTCATCGTTCCATCCTTTTTAAATGAATCTCCTCACCTGGCTTTATCCTTTCGGTAGGGAAACCACCGAAGAAGGTCGTTTCACCATCCTGAGGGCCGAAGCGATCATGAAGACCATAGACCAGCTGGAATTACGTATAGCAGAACGTTTTCCAGAATCAGGTTTACTTGGTGTTTGCCAGGAGTTTAAACTGGTTGCTGTCCGTTCCGAAGAACTGGCCCGCAAACTGGAAGGACCAATATGGCCAGTTCGTTTGGCCGCTGTTATTGCCTCCACTTTATTGATAGGACTGGTAAGCTGGGCATTGGGTCAGCTACTTCGTAATTTTAAACTTGATGCCAGTGGCATTCTGCATCTTTTGCAAACCACAGAATCGGCTATTAATGAATTGATTTTCCTGGGACTGGCTATTTTTTTCCTCGTCAATCTGGAAGCCCGTTTGAAACGCAGATCTGCCTTAAAAGCACTACACCGTCTGCGTAGCATTGCCCATGTGATTGATATGCACCAATTAACCAAAGATCCCGCTTTCCACCTGTCAGGAAATAAAATTTCTGAAACCCAACATTCACCAAAACGCAACCTCACCCGCCACCAACTCATGCGTTATCTGGATTATTGTTCGGAGCTGTTGGCACTCAATTCTAAAATTGCTGCATTGTTTGCACAAAACACCGACGACCGGGAAATTCTCAATACCGTGAACGATCTGGAACAGTTGGTTCAGGGACTTTCTGCCAAAGTATGGCAAAAAATCATGATACTGGACTATTCTACCGAGTAAGCGGCAGGAATAGGCAGAAACCGTATTTATAAAGTTGTTAAAATGATCCTAATACTTGGAAAATATCCTGGTAATGTTGTTAGTTTGCCCTCCCTAGAAAATTGAACAAACCATTTCGGCAGGATTGCAGAGGGATTTCTTTTTATATGGTTTTACCGCAAAAACGACAGTTTTTGTTGCAAAAAAAACCAGGGTTTTCCCTTATTAACAACGAAAAGTTTACGTTTTTTGGAAAAAAGTTTTGAGAGACCGCCTTGCTTGTCTACTTTTGTGCGCCTCTTAAAATTCCATTAGCCGAGTGAACGACACACCCAACCGGGTAAATCAACGGCAAAGGAGGGCCTCCGCCTTCAAAAAAGTAATCTTGTAGATGCGCTCTATCGCCGTAATGATTCGCAACAACTGAGGCTAAGAATCACTGATTTCCTCGGCAAACACCTTCAACATGGGCAGGAAAGAGAAATTTGTTTACAACATTCACACCCTTACCTACGAGAAAGTAGTTGTTCCCCTAAAAACCCGTATTTGGCAGGCATTCGGATTTTTTTCCGTGGTAGTTGTTACCTCCCTCGCTATGCTTGCTGTGTTCTATACTATCTTCCCTTCTCCACGCGAGGAAGATCTGATGCGTGAGATCAGCCAGATGGAATACAAATACAAACAAATGACTGCGCAAGTGGACATGATGTCCAAAGTGCTCCATAATATTCAGGAACGCGACGCCAGCGTACACCGTACAGTATTCGGAATGGATCCTATTGATTCAGATATTTGGCATGCTGGTGTGGGTGGCCACGAATCACACCCGGAACTCGAAGCCTTTGAATTCAGTGGAAACGTTATTGGAGATGCCCTTAACAAGATTGATGCGCTCAGCCGTCAACTCTCCCTTCAAAGTAAATCACTCGATACCATTCAGGATTTGGCCCGTAATCAGGAAAAAATGCTGGCTTCTTTACCCAGCATCAAACCGGTACGGGAAGATAAATTGCAAAAAAGTATTGGAACACTTTCCGGTTTTGGATATCGCATCCACCCGGTTTACAAATTCAAAAAATTCCACGCCGGTCTGGATTTTCCTGCAAGAATAGGCACTGCCATTCAGGCGCCAGGCGATGGCGTTGTTGTGGAAACCGGATGGCACAGTGGTTATGGAAACTGTGTTAAAATCAGCCACGGTTTCGGATACGAAACACTTTATGGCCACATGAACAGAATCAATGTTCGCCAAGGTGAAAAAGTGAAAAAAGGCCAGAAAATTGGCGAAGTGGGCGATACAGGCTTGTCTACTGCGCCACACCTCCACTACGAAGTACATTATAAAGGCAAACCCATCAACCCGATCAATTTCTGTATGGACAAACTCACGCCACAGGAATATCAACAGTTGGTGGCCGCAGCCAACGTAGCCAACCAGTCGCTTGACTAAACCTTTCTATCAGATCATACTATCGTTCAAATTGAAACGATAAACAACAGGATTGAAGCGGAACGCGTAAGTGTTCCGCTTTCTTTTTGTCGCAACGTGATTACACGAATACGTTCTACGCTTTGGCATAAAAAAAGCCCGCACACCGGGGGGAAATGGGGCGGGTTGGTAAGATGGAATTATATCTTACAGAATAATATCAAGCTGCGGAAACTTCGCGCACCAATAATTGAAATCCATTCCCATGAATGTTGACAATTTCAATAGCTGGATCTAATGCCAGATACTTTCTGAGTTTGGTCACAAATACATCCATTGAACGGGCTGTGAAATAAGTATCCTCATGCCAGATCTTGGTGAGTGCCTCTGAACGGGGGGTAACATCATTAATGTACTTACAGAACAACTTCAGCAACTCTGCCTCCTTGGGACTCAGTTTCCAATTATTTTCCTCGCCAGGTTTGGCATCTGTGAATGTCAGAATTCGAAGTGGAAAATTGAAATGATATTTTCCAATGATAAACTCGCGTTGATCATCACGGGGGTCAGGGTTTTTATTCACCCGTTTGAGAACCGCCTGGATGCGCAGAAGTAACTCCTCCGAATTAAACGGCTTAGGAATATAATCGTCCGCACCGAGTTTAAAACCCTGAAGTACGTCATCCTTCATGGTTTTGGCAGTGAGGAAGATAATTGGCACATCCTTGTTGCGTTCCCGCACATCTTTGGCCAATGTGAATCCGTCCTTTCGGGGCATCATCACATCAAAAACACAAAGGTCATAATGACTTTTGCGGAAGGCTTCCAAGCCCTGAACACCATCAGTGGCCAGGTTTACCTCATAGTCGTGCATTTCCAGATAAGAACGGAGCACGTCGCCGAAATTTTGGTCGTCTTCGACCAGCAGGATTTTGTATCGAGCACTTGCCATGATGTTGTCGGTTTAAGAGTGTTCGTAAGATTAAAGATTTGTTCAAGGATTGTTATTAAAAACCCTGTTCCGCAGAACAGGATATGACCTTAACGTTAAAGGGTTAAAATCAAGTATGTGAAAGGCGCCTGGTTCCTAAAAAATGTTAAATTTTCTTTTCATAATCCTGATAGGTTATTTTAAAAACCTGCGAGGATTACTTCAAAAGTACATAAAAAACAAAGGTCCTGCAAGCCCCTGGCCGCAGAACCCTTGTTTTTTCCAGCTAAACCCGATAAAATCAGATGTTCCGGAATAATATGTTTGAAAAATTACGCTTATGCGCCGCCGATGTAGGAACGTTCTTTAATTCGTGGCGACACGAACATAAAGATCAACGCAGTGGCAAAACAAATACCTGTGAATAACCAAAAGAAGCCTGCTCCATGGAACTGGGCAAAGAATCCGCCATTCTTGATATTGGTCTGTATAACAGATACAATAACGTTGCCCAGGGTCACCGACAACAGATAGCAAGCCATGATGGTCGACTTCATGGTTGGTGGAGATTGAGTATAAGCGTATTCCAGGCAAGTAATGGAAATGAGGACTTCTCCCGCTGTAAGAATCACAAATGCCAGGATCTGCCAGGAGATGCTTGGCGTTTCACCAGCATCAATCCAGCTCTGAGTGATTGCAACTACCACAAAAGACAGTGCTGTAAGCACCAGGCCTGCTCCGATCTTGCGCAATGGAGTAACCTTTAAGCCCATTTTGTTCAACATTGGATAAATGCCAAAAGAAAACAATGGGATAAAGGCCAAAATGAACGCAGCATTTACAAAAGAAATCTGCTCAGCCTCCCAGGTGATTCCCAGCCATTTGAGATCCATGGATTTAGCTTGTACCACCCACTCAGACTGACTTTGGTCCCAAAGCGCCCAGAATACCGGAACAAAGGCAAATACAGAAAGTACACGCCATACAGACTGAATACCTTCAATTTTATCATCGCCAAAACGCTTGGATGCTGCAGCAAAACCACCATTAGTGAGTGCATACAAATTGATGCCCACAAAATTACCGGGCGCTGCAAACCATTGCTTTTTAAACACGAAAGCAATAATAACGATCAAAATACCCCAAACACCCAAAATAACCCCGGTACCGAATGAAGATATTTTTTCCGGAGCCATGTAAGGATACAATGCCGCCAATGAAGAAGAACCACTGTTCTTAATATCGCTGGCTATAATGGTTGGAATGGTATCAAAATACAAGTAGCTGACCAATAGCGAGAAGAATGCCGACAAGAAAATGACCAGTTTGTTCGGATCAAATGTTGGTGGTGGAATACGACGATATTTATGCCGGCCGGCCCAGAAGAAAAATACCGCGATCAACATGGCTATAGCAGGCACGCCAAAAGCTACTGCCGGGCCAAAATTGGTTTTCAGATAAGGAATCAGCAGGATAGACAATACAGATCCGGCATTGATGGAGAAATAAAACGCATCAAATGCTTTGGAGATCAAATGCGAATTGGATTCGTCGAACTGATCTCCTACGTTGGCAGAAACGCAAGGCTTGATACCTCCTGCTCCTATAGCGATCAATAGGAGTGAGGTGGTAAACATAACCTCATTATCCACTGACAACGCTACCATGGTGCTGCCAATGGCGTATACCAGCGATAACCAAAGGATGGTTTTGTACTTGCCCCAGAACCAGTCGGCAATCATACCACCGAACATAGGAAGAAGGTAAACCATTGCCACAAAATCGTGGGTTTTGGCGTTAGCCGTTGCCTCCGCTACCTGAACCACATTGGGATCTTCAGAGCCTGTAGGGTTGTAAAACTGGGCAATCATGAACGTAGTAAGAATAGCCCTTAGGCCATAATAGTTAAAACGTTCTGCCGCTTCGTTCCCTATGATATAAGGTATACTGGAGGGAAACTTGCCGGATGGCTTTGTTGTGTCGGTGTTTTCTGCCATACTGTTTATTGCGTAATGAAAGGTTGTTGATTAGATAGCATACCGCATTAGTTTCGTATCGTTAGGTTAGCACTGTATGCTATCTATTGAGTGATTGAACAGGCAAATGTGCGAATTTTTTTTGCCTGTTTGTACTTTCACAAAAAAAGGCCGTGGAAAAGCTCCTTTTTCAGACCTTTGAGCCGTTAAATATTGGATATATGCTTCGCTCTCTTTTTATATTGATGCCTATTTGTTGGTTTTGGATGTCCTGTGCACAAGATTCTTCCAAAGAGTCTGAAATCAATCCTGCAGATGCAGCTTTGTGGGCTAAATACAAATTGGAAAGCTGGAAAAATCATGGCTGTGAACTGGTTACCGATGCTGAACTGGAAAAGTTATTCCAATTTAACGGCAAAGAAACCACGCTAAACGCACGCACACTGCCTAATCAGGCCTTTTGCCTTCGCACCTGGCATAAACCAGACTGGAAAGAACGCGAAACAAACAATGAAAAAGATGGGAATAACTGGCTCAATCCACAAAATCGTGTAGTAGTTCATTTATTGGATTATACCTCCGAAGAACAAGCCCGTATGCAAATGAACAACCTGCGTCGCGATCGCCGAAGTACCTATGAAGAAGACGTGACCGGTATCGGAGAGGAAGCGGTGTGGAGTACCGGCACCGTTACTTTATTGGTACGCAAAGGTCAATATGTAATAAATGTATGCGTGGAGATCAGCGATGTCGCCCATGAAAATCTCGACAAAGCCAAGGCCGTTGCTGCACTGGCCATGAGGAAATTATGATAAAGTGTCATAAAGGACTCAAAAACATCCCATTTTGTATCCTTCGTGCCTCTGTGGTTCAATCAATAATGGTATAAAACGCCATGAGCCATCCCAAAAGATTCGGGATGGCTCATGGCGTTTTTCTTATTTGATTCTTTTCGGTCTTTACCTACGTTTTTTGATGCTTTTTCTTCGCTGCCGGGAAAAGGATGTTATTGAGAATCAAGCGAAATCCCGGAGAATTTGGATGTAAATTGAGGTCGGTTGGCGGATCGCCTACATAGTGACGATAATCTTCCGGGTCGTGCCCTCCATAAAAAGTCCAGAAACCTTTCCCGTAAGCGTTGTGAATATACCGGGCTTCATTGGCTGGTGTATTTTCGCCCATGATGAGCACATTGGGTTTGATAAATTTTTTATTGAAGGCGGTTGCCTGCCCCATAAATCCTTTTACCGTGCGGGTATGGCACTGTGTAAGCATGGTTGGCACCGGATCCCATTTGGCAGAAAAATCGAATAAGGTGATATAATCCTGCTCGGGTGATACCCGCCGGCCGGTTACCTCGCTATTATCGATGGTAGAATGTTCGTACACACTTGGATCTGTGAGTACCGAGTAATTTTGAAAAGCAAACGTCTTGGAGAAATCCAGTTTTTGCTGGAAGTTCGGATCCGTGGGATCACCATCAAACGGGGTAGAACAAATATCCGTGCCTTCTGCCGATAAGGCAATATCATAGGTGTCTGTGGCAGAACACATGGCAAACATGAAGCCTCCGCCAATCACATATTCCTTAATTTTCTTGGCCACTGCCAACTTAAGTTGACTCACCTTGTCAAATCCATTCTGGCGTGCGAGATTTTCCATGAGCTGAACATGCTGCCGATACCAAGGCTGACCACTATTGCTGGCATAGAATTTTCCATACATGCCCGTAAAATCTTCGTGGTGCAGGTGTAACCAATCGTATTCTGCTAATTTATCCTGCAAAACTTCGGTATCGTACAATACATCGTAGGGTATTTCGGCATAGGTAAGCACAAGCGTTACGGCATCGTCCCAGGGTTGAATTACCTGTCCCTTTTCGTCTTTATCCGGTGTATAAACAGCAATTTTAGGCGCTTTTTCCAACTTTATTACATCCTGATTGACCTCCGGATTCATGATTTCATTCCGCAAATTGGCAAACTGACCATCAGCTATGACTTCATAACTTACATCGCGGGTCTTACATTCTCTTTCAAAAGTAGGGGTATAGACAAAAGCAAAACTGCCGCCCCGGTAATTTAATAACCACCAGGCCTCCACACCCTGTGAAAGAACCCAATAGGTTATCCCATATGCCTTTAAGTGATTCCGCTGGCTTTTTTCATCCATCGGTATAAGAATAACAGTAGCGCGCATTTGCGACAGCACGCTCATAAACAAAGCCAGTATGATAAGTATTTTGCGCATGATGAGTGTTTTGGTGTTTGAGTGTTT
>DLXL01000641.1:10111-10364 GCA_003448025.1 Saprospirales bacterium
TGAGTGTTTTGGTGTTTGAGTGTTTTGGTTGACGTTCGGCTGGGGATTAGCACGAGGCCATTAAGGGAACTAAGCTGAATCGGTCTTAGTGATAAACCAGCCTTTTGATTGGGTAAAATAAACATCAAAACATCTTCCTTGGTTTTGATGAACGTGTTTTAGCGCAGTGAATTGTCATTGCTTAGCTTGGTTGTTTCATTCATTTTATTCCTTCCCATACTCAGCCGAACGCAAACTAAAACACTAAAACACC
>DLXL01000593.1:0-959 GCA_003448025.1 Saprospirales bacterium
AATACATTCCGGACTTTATTGCCCGCAAACACGGCAGGCAGGCGGTGACGTATGATCTTCCGGATATGGAGGAGTACCTCAAAGACACCTTTGGTATCTGTGTTACCGGCGATACGCTGGTTTTTGACGCAGATTCTGGAAAAAGGGTGCGCATGGACCAGCTTGAAAACAGGGTAGGCGAATTTTATGTACAAGGGGTTGACCAGGATCTTAAGCCGCAACGCGGAAAGATGTCTTACTGGGTTTGTAATGGTAAAAAACCGGTTTTCCGGGTAAAACTGGACAATGGAACCACTGTAAAAATGACCTCAAATCACCGGGTGCTCACAGAGCATGGCTGGAAAGAACTGGGCGAATTATCGGTGGGCGATGCCATTGCTACCCCCCGGAAACTGGAGGCTAAAGCGCCACAAACCTTCGACAAGCAAAAACTCCGGGTATTGGCTTACCTCATTGCCGATGGTTCGCTGACCTCCTGTGGTCCAACGGCAGATTTTATCTCTAAAGACCAGGCATTAATTGAAGAATACACCCAGTGTCTTGATGCCTTTGAACGCGTGGAAGCGCATACCCTACAGCAAGTCAGGGGCGTAACCCGGGTTATGACCAGAGGGGTGAATAAAACCTCCTATCACGAACCCAATTCACTGGTGGCGCAGCTCCGAGAATGGGGACTCAAAACCACAAGCGGAGGCTGTTGGTCTGGCGATAAATTTGTACCGGAGTTTGTTTTCGGACTAACAGATGAACACATCGCGTTCTTTCTGGCCTCTCTCTGGGATTGTGATGGGCATATTGGCGATAAAATTTGTTTCCTGAAAACCATCTCGCCGCGTTTAGCTACAGATGTGCAAACCTTGCTGCTGCGACTGGGTATTCATGCTACCATTTACGAATCACGTTATTACAATAATCGTCGTGGGCAGGAAATTACCGCTTTTCAGGTTTCTGTGTACGAT
>DLXL01000593.1:1078-1244 GCA_003448025.1 Saprospirales bacterium
TTCAGGTTTCTGTGTACGATCTAAAAGCTTTTGCCGCACAGATTGCACCTCATTTGGTGCTGAAAAAAATGTCGGAAAACACGGCATATCAGGAGGTAACCAAAGATGATATCTCCAGGGAACTTTTATTCCGTGAATTGTCAGAAGCATGGCCGGGATCTCAGCG
>DLXL01000593.1:1417-1765 GCA_003448025.1 Saprospirales bacterium
GGTCTGATGGAAACACATGGATTCAGCAGACAGCATTTCAATACACTGAATAAAAACAGACCGCGCATTGCCGCACATGTTGTTGCGCCACTTACAGAGCAGCTTGAATTACCCCAAACAAGCAAAAACCTGCGCGTGCGCTGGGAACAGATTGTAGCCATCGAACCCGCAGGTGAAGAACTGGTGTATGATATTACCGTAGACGATATCCACAACTTTGTGGGCAACAATGTCATTCTGCACAATTGCGTGTACCAGGAGCAGATTATGCTCCTTTCTCAGAAATTGGCAGGATTTTCCAAGGGCGACGCCGACGTGCTCCGGAAGGCCATGGGTAAGAAGCAGAAG
>DLXL01000593.1:1904-5275 GCA_003448025.1 Saprospirales bacterium
AAGGCCATGGGTAAGAAGCAGAAGGCCGTACTGGACAAAATGAAGAGCCAGTTTATTGAAGGCGGCACCTCGCGCAGTCACCCGGCTAATGTGCTGGAAAAAGTATGGACCGACTGGGAAGCGTTTGCCTCGTACGCGTTCAACAAATCGCACTCCACCTGTTATGCGTTTGTAGCTTACCAAACGGCTTACCTGAAGGCCCACTACCCGTCGGAGTACATGGCGGCGGTACTGACGCACTCGCAGAGCAATATTGAAAAAATCACCTTCTTCCTGGAAGAGTGCAAGCGCATGGGTCTGGCGGTAAAGAGTCCGGACGTGAATGAATCCGGGGTGAACTTTTCTGTCAATAAAAAAGGCGATATCCGATATGGTCTGGGCGCCGTGAAAGGCGTAGGCGAGGCCGCTGTAGAAGCCCTGATTGAAGAGCGGCAGAAAAACGGTCCGTTCAAGGATATTTACGATTTCATGCGCCGCATCAGTCTGCGCGTGGTGAACAAACGCGTGATGGAGAGCATGGTGTACGCCGGTGCTTTCGACAGCCTGGGTATGTCCCGCGCGGTGTTTTTTGCGCCTTCCGACAAGTACGAGACCTTTATAGAAAACCTGCTCAAATATGGCTCGGCGCATCAGGAAGACAAGGTCATGTCGGTCAATTCCCTGTTTGGAGACCTATCGGATTCTGTAAGCATTCCGGAGCCCAAACTGCCCAAATGCGACGATTGGGGCCTCATTCTAAGGCTCCAGAAAGAGCGGGAAGTGGTGGGCATCTACCTCAGCGGTCACCCGCTCGACGATTTTCGTTATGAGTGGGAGAATTTTGCCACGCCGTTGTCCAATGTGGATAATTTCAAGGGCAGGAAAGTGAATGTGGCCGGTTTTGTGCTCAAAGCCGAGCACCGGATCAGTCAGAAAGGTACGGGCTGGGGCCGATTTACCTTGCAGGATTATACCGGAAGTCTGGAAATCACGATGTTCTCGGAGAGCTATGCCAAATTCCGCAATTTCTTTGAAGAAGGCACCAGCGTGTATGTTGAAGGAGAGTACAAGCAGCGATACAACTCAGACGAAATGGAGTTCAAGGTGCTCAATGTGCGCCTGCTGGAAACCGTTGGTGAGGAAAAAACAGAGTCGGTGACCCTCAAGATCCCGATAGAAAAGATTTCTGCAGATCTGATTGAGCAGATAGACAAGATTTGTGCTACGCACAAAGGCAAACACACCCTGCGCATGGAGCTGATAGACTTCCAGAACAAGGAAAAACTGCCGTTTATCTCACAGGCCCGCAAGGTAACGGTTGGCAATGAGTTCTTATCTGCGCTGGAGTTGTTGGGGGTAGAGTGTGGGGTGAATTGATGGGTAGGTCTGTAAGTAATATGTCCAAGAAAATCCTGATTCAGACAATATGAGCGACATACTGTTATACCAAACTGAAGACGGCCGCACCAAAATCCAGGTACAGCTTACCGACAATACCGTGTGGCTTACGCAGGGGGCGATGGTGGAGTTGTTTCAATCGTCTAAATCCAACATTAGTGAACACATCAAGCACATCTTTGATGAAGGGGAATTGCAGGAGGATTCAGTTGTTCGGTTTTTCCGAACAACTGCCGCCGACGGTAAAAACTACAATACAACACACTATAACCTGGATGTGGTGATTTCTGTAGGTTATCGTGTGCGCTCGCTACGCGGCACACAATTTCGTATATGGGCTACAGAACGGCTGCGTGAATACCTTATTAAAGGGTTCACGATGAACGACGACCTGCTCAAACAGGGCGGCGGTTATTTTGAAGAGCTGCTTGACCGTATACGCGACATCCGCTCTTCGGAGAAGGTGTTTTACCGCAAGGTGCTGGAAATCTATGCTACCAGCGTGGATTACAACCCTAACGCCGATACCACAAAACTTTTTTTCCAGACGGTACAGAACAAACTGCACTGGGCTGCGCACGGGCACACGGCTGCGGAGATTATTTTTCAAAGAGCCAATGCGGCTACGCCGTTTATGGGACTTACCGCATTTAAAGGCAAAAAGCCCACAAAAAGCGAAATCACCGTTGCCAAAAACTACCTGAAAGAGGAAGAATTAGCCATATTAAACCGACTCGTTTCCGCCTATTTGGATATTGCAGAGGTGAATGCCATGCAGCAAAAAGCCATGACAATGAAAGATTGGATAGGCATATTGGACGGCTTTATGCGCATGTCTCAACAAACGATTCTGGAAGATGCTGGTAAAATTTCGGCAGAACTGGCACAGCGAAAAGCACTTGCCGAGTACGAGCACTATAAAAACAGGGCATCCGATGAGCTTTCTGGAGTTGAAAGGCAGTTTTTAGCAAGCATAGAGGAGGCCGAAAAGGAAGTCAAAAAATTGAAAAAGCAGTGAGTAAAAAAGCAGACTACTGGACATTTTGACAAATGGAAAATATATTAAAACTACATCAACTATATGTTGATTCAGTCCTACCAACGTTACTCCCAGGTTGCGGAAGGCATATCGTAACTACAGTTAAATTTAGAGACACCAAGCTATCATTAGAGCTTGGTCCAGAGGCATTCAAAGGCACTCGCTATGATACTAAATCAAAAAAATTTGTACACTTTACTTCTTTAAAGGCGCTACAATCAATATTAAATGAAAGCTCAATACGTCTTTATTGCTTAAACAATTCTAACGACCCAAACGAATTTAAGTATTTTATAAAAGGTAAAGAAAGCATTTTATTCGAAAATGATCAAATTAAGGAAAATACTTTCACCTTTTCAATGTGTGACGAAAAAGTGCTTCGAGGAAACAATGCTCTGAATTTATGGCGCTTATATGGCGATGGAGGGCGAGGTGTAGCAATTATATTTGAAATTAATTTGCCAGAAAATGATTTTGATAAAAGTTATTTGGGAAGAGTACTTTATACCAAGCCCGATCTTGATGCTTTTCTTCAGAAGAATCGAGAATTTGAGACTGAAAATAAAATTAAAGTTGACTACAGTGATATTATCCACGTACCAGCCTGCTATCATAAAAACTCACATTATAAAATAGAAGAAGAAATTAGATTAATGCACTACTATTACAAAGGTGAAATGTTCGCTAAATATAGAGGTGGTAATGACAAATATTTAAAAGATTTCAATTCAAGAAATGAAATTGTGACCTATAGTAAATTAAATATAGGTAAGCTTAATAAAAATTATCCCAGTATCTATATCAAGGAAATACAAATTGGCTTTAGGCATGAAGAAGGATCATTCCTCAAAATCAAAAAACATTTTAAATTATTGATGGCATCAATGATAAAAAGTTCAAGTTGGGATGTAGATGAGATGCCAAAAATTTCACACTCAAATTTGCTAGAGATATA
>DLXL01000593.1:5389-12510 GCA_003448025.1 Saprospirales bacterium
CAAATTTGCTAGAGATATATAGATAGCTTTTTCCCTAATTAGGGTAACGTCTCAAAAAGTGTGTCTGGCTAAGGTCTTCACTTAGTGGTCAAAGAACGATTTAGATCAATTTCATTTGCTGTTTTGGGACGCTATCAGATCAACCCATGGACTCTTCACCATTTCTGCCTATATTAAGTTGTGCGGAATGGAGGTGATATAGAAGTGGTTCTATTGTCTTGACTGAACGCTGATGAATGTGCATTTATGGTACCTGAATGAGATAATAGGTTTGATGTCTAAAAATATCATTAAAGATAAGTCAGGGACACTAATTTTTTTTCAATTGTGAAAGAATTTCTGGTAGGTTGCCTCTACTTATTGAAAACTGATATTTATCTGAGTAGAATCTGTTAACCGTACTAAGATCTATCAAAATTTTCAATTCTCCACTATCACTCATAAGATGACTACGCACTAAATAGTTTTTATTAGCAGGTGATTCCAAAGCCCTACTATTAGAAAAGAAAAAATCTTCCTCTTTAACTTCTCCACTTGGGAACTTAATTTTTACAGATCCAAACTCTTTATCTGGGAAATTTTCCTTCATTGTCATACTACTATTAAAAACTTGAAAATACAAACTTTCGCCATCTATTGTGGTTTTAACATAAACATCAGACTTGATTATAGCAGAGTTTTCATGTTCCCCATGAACAATTGAAAAAGGGTAATCATCTCCTGTTTTATCGCCAAACTCATCAACAAAATTCCCTTTTTGCCATTTGCCCAAATTAGTGTTAAACTCATTTTGTGCCTTTACTTTTTGAGAAAGCATACTGATGGCATTTTTGGTGTCTTCAGAAAGCTCGTTTTTGTCTGACTTGAGGAGCTGAAAGCCTATTTTTGTATTTTTGTTCACAAAAAACAGACCTTTCTCGTTTGGAATCAAATGAGCATTAAGGTTATCCGTTCTAATAACCAGGCTATCATTTTCAATAGTTATTATTGAATTTATAATAGTTGTCTGCCCAACTAAAAAAATAAATCCACGGATAGAATCACCATTAATTTTAAATTCAACAATGGCATTTTCAATAGCCTTATCTAATAAGGCTGCAGCAAAAAGACTTTCATTATCAAGCTTTTGCTTTAAAAGACCTTTTAGTTCAACTTTGTCTACATTGAATACTCCCTGAACTTTTTCAATTGGATTACTTTGACAGGAAAAGAATGAAACAGTTAGCGAATTGATAATAATCCAATAAATGTAAATTGATTTTTTCATAATGAAAATATTGGCAGTTAATTTCTATGATTAATATTCCAACTATACTAAGGTTATCATTGGAAACAACAAAACAGTTGCTAAGATAGCGATGAAATATTTACGCAAATTTACAATTTTATTTGAATTTAATCAAATGCTGATCAAAAATTTTATACCTTTTTTTGTCTTGACGGTCTGGTTTTCCAAATATTGTGGAGTGGTCTATTCTCATCAGAATGTCAAGTTTGCGTATTAAAAAGTCGGCCAGGACCACTACTAGGCCCTTAATTCACCTACACCATGTTGCTACAAAGGTTGGGCTGTTGGCATCTACGTTTACCGATGTTATTGCTCAGCAATCTGCCACAACACGACCGGAATTCATATATCCGTGTAAAAAAAGCCCCATTCCATCTAAAAAATAAATACGTTCATCCGGGAAAAGGCCGTCTTTTGCCACGCAATTACCGCCCGCAAAAAACCAGTTTCCGAAAGCGCAACCTCAGTGATATGTCAAACCGGATACTCGGACTGGATGTGGCAAGAGCATATGCTATTTTCGGCATGCTCATTGTCAATTTCAACTTTTGCTTTGGATTTTTACAGGACCAATCTGCTCCTGGGCGTTTCTTGAGTCTGTTTGTCGGGAATTCCACGGCCATTTTCATCATTTGTGCCGGAATGGGGGTGTCTTTATTAACCCATCGTTACAGTAGCTATTCCAGGGAGGAAAAAGCATCCTATAAATCTGTCATCCTAAAACGCTCCTGGTTTCTCTTTGCTATTGGCCTGCTGCTCTACAACTGGTGGCCCGGAGATATTCTCCACTTTTATGGCGGGTATATGCACATAGCTGCATTCCTTATTTTCCTGCCGAAGCGCTTTTTCCTGATCAGTGCTTTAGCTTTTATTGCTATATATCATATCCTGCTGTTGTATATTCCGGTTGATACAGGCTTGAACCTGGCTACGTTTGACTATACAGATTTCTGGACTATACCCGGCTTTATCAGAAATACCCTTTATAATGGCTGGAATTCCATATTTCCCTGGTTTGCCTATTTCGCACTGGGCATGTGGCTTGGTCGGCTTGACTGGCAGGCGCCCAGACTTAAAGGGCGCTTGTTTGGTACAGCGCTTGTCTTGTTTCTGGCATTTGAGGGCCTGAGAAGGTATTCTCTGTTGTACCCGTTTGAAAAGCCGGTTATGGATTACCTGCATTCAGAGTATTTTCCACCGTACTTGCCATTTATGGTCATCACGGCCTCATTCGGGGTTATGGTCATCACTTTTTGTGTCTGGCTGGGAGAGCGCTGGCCTGATAGCCGGGTGCTTCAATGGCTCTCAGACACCGGTAAGATGACCCTGACAAACTATGTGCAGCACCTCACGCTGGGTATTGTGGTGTTGCAATGGTTGTCTGGAATAAACTATACAGGATTGTTGCCTACAGATAAAGTGCTGCCTCCCGCCTATATACTGTTGTATGCGACCGTCTACTTTATCCTCAGTGTAGTATTCAGTGTTTTGTGGACAAAAAAATTCAAAAGGGGGCCGCTGGAAATGTTGATGCGAAAAATATCCAATGGATGATCCTATTGAGGTTGGACCTCTTGCGAGGTCCGGGCCAACCTTTGTAGCACAATTCGAAACAACGCTCAAATGCGACATGTTTATTTGCAAGATTCATTCGATTTTTGCCAATAACGCCTGAAGAGGCTGTTTTATATGTATTTTTTACCGCAGAGTCCCAGAGAGCTTAATAACCTACACCTCTGCGTCTCTCCGCCTCTGCGGTGAAAAATACTTATGAACCCCTACTCTTTAAACACAATAACTATGAATCTGCCACTTTCCACCGGGCTCAAACCATGCCTGTTCTCCTGCTTTTGGCTCCTCTCCGTTTCCGCCAACGCGCAATTGAGCGGCCGGGTGGTAGACACGGATGGCAGCCCCCTGGCCTTCGTATCCATCCTCTGCGATGGCGCCGGGTCCAAAGTGGTCATCACCGATCTCGAAGGGCGGTTCCAGGTTCCGGCACCCATACCCAATACCCTGAACTTCCGCTACGTGGGCTACGAACCTCTGCAACTGGATGCCGCTTACCTGCGCCGCCATTCTCCCACGCTGCCGGATGTGGTGTTGCGCCAGGCTAACCGCTCGCTGGCGGAGGTGGTCATCCGCCCGGGCGCCAATCCGGCCGAACGCCTGATCCGGCTGGCTGTGGCAAACCGCAACAACCACAACCCGGAGCAGTATCCCTTTTTCACCTGCAATACCTACAACAAGATCAATTTCGATTTTTTACCGCACCCGGAGGTATTTGCCAAAACAATGGCTGGAAAAGATACCACCAAACAGCAAAACCGTGAAAAGCTGGAAAAATTCCGCAAAATGGACCGCAACAGCCTCACGCAACACCTGTTTTTTATGGAAAGCGTTACGGAACGCCGCTTTCGCTTTCCCAACCAAAATCAGGAAAAAGTGCTGCTCAATCGCGTCAGCGGCGACCAAAATCTGGGCCTCGTAGCCATTGCCAACGCTGTACAACCCTTCTCTTTTTACAACGATTTCATCCGCGTACTCGACCGCGATTTTGCTAATCCCATCGCGCCGGGGTCTATTGCCCAATATTATTTTCAACTGAAAGACACCCTCTACGATGGCTCCGACACCCTTTGGACCATCGCGTTCCGGCCGCGCAAGGGAAAGGTTTTTAATGGTCTGACCGGCGTATTGCAACTTCATTCGGCGGGTTATGCCTTGAAAAACGTGCGCGCCACCACCACCGGCACCCCGTTTATTGTGGTTAAACTGGAACAAGCCTATCAACAGGCGCCCTTGGCTGATGGAACCTGGAAATGGTTTCCGGAACAACTCAATTTTGAGATGAACATACCTTCCTATCCGGATAAAACGGTGGGATCGCACATCAGCGGACGCAGTTTTATCTCCCGGGTAGACTTGGAAAATCCCACCAGCAACCGGGATTTCATGCCGGAAATACCCATTTACATGGTAGACAAGGCCACCAGTCAGCAAGATTCCGCCTGGACTGTCTGGCGTCAGGCCGCGCCTTTGTCGGCTAAAGAAAAGCGTACCTATGTTTTTTTAGACAGCCTGTTCCAGGTCAAAAAAGTGGGCTGGGTATCCAGGCTCATCAACTATACTGCTACCGGCAAAGCACACCTGTACAAAGATCTGAGTGCAGATTTGAGGCATATATTGAAGCTGAACGACTTCGAAGGTGCGCGACTTGGCCTGGGTCTAACCAATGCCGAATCCCGCCCCCTCCGTCTGCCCCGACGCCTCGAGGTGGGCGCCAATGCCGGTTATGGCTTCCGCGACCAGCAATGGAAATATGGCGCTTATGGATTGTGGCGCATCACTCGGACGCACAACACGCAACTGCGCGCAAGCTGGCAACGCGATTTGCTGGAGCCTGGCGCCCTGCACGAACTGAGCAAAGCCAACCTCGTCAACCGCAGCCTGTACGCCCGTCGTATGGATTATGTGGAAGAATGGTCGGCCGCCATAGGCAGTCAGCTGACGCGCGATCTAAAAATAGAGATCACCGGAAACCGGCAGGACTGGTCGCCGGCGTATGCATATGGCTTTGCGGCCGGAGATAATGCCCCGGTGCAGCGTCAGTTTCGGTTTGCGGAGAGCAGTGTGTACATCCGTTATGCCAGGAACCTGCTGAACACCAATTTTTTGATTGCAGAGGAAAATCAGGTGCAGCGCACCCCTGTGGTAGAGCTGGCCTACACCCGCGGCTGGAAGGGTGTGCTGGGCGGAGCCTATGATTACGAACGCTGGGTGCTGGCGGTCAGGCAGAACGTGTACATCCGGCGGCTGGGCCGACTCAACTGGCGACTGGAGGCTGGCACAGCAACGGCCAATACACCCCTGGCCAAGTTGTTTACCCTCAACCAATCTGCTGCCAATCAGCGCAGTTTTGCCCTGTTTGTGGCGCCCAACACCTTTCAATCCCTGCCCGACACCCTGTTTATCGCTGATCGGTTCGTGAACCTGTATGTGTCGCAGGAAATAGGGCCGGTGTTGTACAAACATCCTTATTCAGCGCCAATCCTTACTTTGCTGCACAATGTGGCCTGGGGCGACATGCGCCAGCCCGGTCTTCAGCGCGATCTTGGGTTCCTCACGGCCTCCACTCCGATTGCTGAAGCAGGTGTGCAACTGGATAATTTGCTTCGATTCAGTTATGTGGATTTAGCGTACCTGGGCATTGGTGGGGCCTTGTTTTATCGTTACAGTGGTCCTCAGGCAGGCGTTTGGGCGCCGCGTGTGTCGTTAAGGTTTAATTTTGGGTAAATGCCCGCTATAAGCACTATGAATCTAACCTACCAAACAAGGCCACTATCGCGGGATGAACTGCAATACTTGCAAAGACTGATGGTTAAAACCAGTAAGGGTGGCGCCTCTGGAGTTAAATTTTATTACTTTCCAGTTGCTGCAATGTTGGGCGCAGGATTTACCTGGCTGGCCATACTAGTCGGCGATGGTTTTATGGGGTTTTTGTTCGGAACCATGGCTGTTTTTTCATTTGCATTTATTGTTTTCATGCCTTATGAAATGTACAAAATGCGCAAGAAGAACAGGCACACTATACAACATTTTCAAGCGTTTATACAAAAAGGCACAGTAGATACCTGTCGGATAAAGGCGGAGCGCATAGCCCTGGCTGAAGAATACGAAGACGAAGGAGATTTATACATCATTGCCTGCAATCAGGATCAATTGCTTTATATGTGGGATACGGATTACACCTTGCGAAAAAAATTCCCCTGCCTTGATTTTGAGGTTTATGAAGATGCTTTTTCCAATCTGATTGGCAGACAAATTAATCCATTGAGTAGCCGTATTAAACCCATAATTATTGATACAAAAGCCAAATGGAATTATATGAGCAAGGTTGGCGTACCGGAACATCTGCAATTGGAGCAGTCCAATTTTGATACTTTATTGGAAGCCATACGTGCTTGTGCAGATACACCCTAAGGGTGCGCCACATGCATTAAGAACACATCATGACAAAAACTACTTTAACCCTCCTGCTTGCGCTCGGAACAACCCTCCGGTGCTTTGCACAAATACCGGTAGATACAACCGCGAATGTAGACACCAACCGTGTGTTTTATAAATATGCCATAGACCAGAAACAATACATTTCTATCCTAACCGGATATCATTACCGAAAAAGCCATTTTGCAGAATTAGGTATTGCCGTCAATCGTTATGGGCGTAAAGGCAGGCATCCTGTTGCATGGGCTTATTTTGTATCCGGCGAAGTAAAGCTGGACAAAAAAACAATCATAGGTCCCAAAATAGGCGCCTGGGCGGCCGGCGGGCAATCTGCCATGGCTTTGGGTATTAACCTGATTTATTATACTGATTTTGAACAATCGTCGTTAAGACTCAGACCGGAGATTGGTATTGGGCTTGGGCGATTTAAGGTTTTTTATGGGTATAATATTCCGCTTACCAACCGGGATTTTGAAGGGATTAACAGAAATGTGTTTGGCATGGCCGTATTATTTGGGGTAAAACAAACGAAGCACATACAGAAAAATTGATCAGCTTTATTCTAAATACATGAAGAAAAATATTTGGACATATGTAGCTTTGTTTTTCCTGCTGATCATTACCAGCAGATTTATTTACAGTTGGTTATACGTATGGCCGGTTATAAAAGAGTTGGATACTGAAGGTGTGACAACTATTGGCATCATAGATGAATTGCCTGTTGAAAGAAGTACCGATAGATACCGTAATGAAACCTATTATGTTAATGTGACTTTTGAGGCAGATGGAGGGAGATATTTTATAAATATAGCCCCGTGCATTTTTA
>DLXL01000134.1:0-838 GCA_003448025.1 Saprospirales bacterium
CCCTTTTGTAAGATTACTTCCCTCAAAATGTACGAAGGGCCTTATGATGACACCCCTGAATTCGACCGTAACTACCTAAAACGTTTCTATGACGAGGAAACACGCTACGTTTATGCAGAACTGATGCTCAAAAATATACTGGTCAGTAAAGCATGGCAATGTGAGGTGTTTATTAAATTCTATAATAATGCCCGCGAACTCAAAGGACAGGTAGTTCGATTGCATCAGGTGCAAAAGGGCGATGATGGCGTGAAAATCACAGCAGGTTGGGGGTCAAATGTCAAAGGCTCCTGGCGTAAAGATCGGTACACTGCAGAGGTAGTGTTCATGGATCAGACCCTGGCTGCCATGCCCTTTGATGTGGGATCTGACTGGGATTATGGTACCCATCCTGTGTATGTACCTGAAAAAGGACTTCAGGTATTCCTGGAACCGGAACCGGAAGATACGGAATCCTTCGAGGAAGTGCTGGTTAAACTCGATGCTCTGATTGGGTTGACTGAGGTCAAACTCAAAGTGCGGGAGCATGCACAATATATTCAGTTTCTTCAACTCAGGAAAGAAAAAGGTTTTGCAGAAAAGGACGGTATAAATGTGCACTCTGTGTTTATCGGGAACCCTGGAACCGGTAAAACTACGGTGGCTAAAATGATGGGAAGGCTCTACAAAAAAATGGGTCTGCTCACCAAAGGGCATGTCCATGAAGTGGATCGTTCGGATCTGGTAGGGGAGTATATTGGCCAAACGGCTCCTAAAGTGAAAGATGCGATTGAGATGGCACGTGGCGGAGTTTTATTTATTGATGAGGCCTATTCCCTGGCTCGCAGCCCGGAAGACG
>DLXL01000134.1:966-3453 GCA_003448025.1 Saprospirales bacterium
TGGCTCGCAGCCCGGAAGACAGTAAGGACTTCGGGCGGGAAGTGGTTGAAATTCTCGTTCGGGAACTATCCAACGGACCCGGCGACCTGGCCATCATTGTAGCCGGCTACCCTAAGGAGATGAAAACATTCATGGATTCCAACCCGGGGTTACGCAGCAGGTTTAAACTCACCTTTGATTTCTCTGATTATCTTCCACAGGAATTGTCCCAGATCGCAGAATATGCAGCCAGAGAAAAAGAGGTTATTCTGGCCAAAGAAGCCAAAGAAATGGTGGATGAACTCATTACCGAAGCCTTCCGCTCCCGCGATCGTGCTTTTGGTAATGCACGCTTTGTACATGATCTGATTGATAAAGCCAAAATCCAACTCGGTCTTCGCCTGATGGCTATTCCTAATGTGCGAAACCTTAACCCTGAAGCACTCAAAGTGGTACTCCGGGAAGACGTTGAAAAAGTACAGGTCTATCGCAAACGTGCTCTGCCTATTATTCCGGTCGATGAGAAATTACTCACTATTGCCCTTCACGAGCTTGATAGCCTGATTGGAATGCAAAATATCAAAAGGGATATTAAGGAACTGGTGGATTTGGTGCGCTTTTACCGCGAAAGTGGCAGGGATGTATTGGGGCGCTTCTATTTACATACCGTATTTGTAGGTAATCCGGGTACAGGGAAAACAACCGTTGCCCGGATTTTGACAAAGATCTATAAAGCACTTGGCGTATTGGAACGAGGTCATACCGTTGAAACAGATCGTCAGGGACTTGTGGCAGGATTTGTAGGCCAAACAGCTATCAAAACAGCTGAACGGATAGAAGAGGCCATTGGAGGAGTGTTGTTTATTGATGAAGCCTATGCACTGAGCGCAGCAGCTTCCCGTGGCACGCAGGGTGACTTTGGTGACGAAGCCATTCAAACCTTGTTGAAGCGAATGGAGGACCGCCGTGGAGAGTTTTTTGTCTTTGTAGCCGGTTATCCGGAAAATATGGATGGGTTTCTCAAAGCCAACCCTGGCTTAGCCAGCCGCTTTGATAAAGTATTGCGCTTTGAGGACTATTCCCCGGAGGAACTTCTGGAAATTGCGCTCTACATGTTCAGACAGGAGAAATATCAGGTAGAAGAAGAAGCGCGCGAACACCTGGGTAAATACATGGCATTCCTCCATCAATTCCGTGATAAATATTTTGGAAATGCCCGCACCGTAAGACAGGTGGTGATGGAGGCGATTAAAAATCAGAATCTGCGGATATCCGCGGCCCGCGTTACAGAGGAACCAGAAATGCACACTTTGCGCCTGGACGATGTAGCAACCTTTACGTTTGATAAGGATAAACTCAACTTGTTTGTACGCAAAGGAATTGGCTTTGGACGATAATAATAGGTGCAAATTTGCAATCCAATTGCAAATTTGTACCTTTGTGGTATGTTCGTCCACCGTCAAATTGAAGGCATTATTTTAAAGCACCTGGAATGGTATCCCGTGCTTTATCTGGGAGGGCCAAGGCAATCTGGCAAAACAACCCTTTTAAAGAGCCTTTTTCCATCTTTTCCTTATGTGAGCCTTGAGGATCCGGATGTGCTGTTATTGGCAACGGAGGATCCAAGGCGGTTCCTTAACTCATTTCCTGACGGAGCTATTCTGGATGAAGCCCAACGAGCGCCCAATTTGTTTTCTTACCTGCAAACCAAAGTAGATGGGGATAGGTCATTGAAGTTTGTTTTATCCGGTTCCCAAAATTTCTTACTGATGGAAAAGATTACCCAATCGCTGGCAGGCAGGGTAGGGATACTTAATCTTTTTCCATTCTCATTTCAGGAGGTTTCCGGGGTTATGGCCACGGATAATTTAGAAGATGTAGTCTGGAGAGGAGGATATCCAGCGCTGAACACTTCTGAGGTTCCTCATGAGGTGTTTTTCAATAACTATGTTCAGACGTATCTGGAACGCGACGTGCGAACATTGAAGAATGTGGGTGATTTAACCTTGTTTACACGTTTTATGCGTCTGTGTGCCGGCAGGGTAGGGCAACCTGTAAACATGTCGAATATCGCCGCTGATACGGGGGTAGCTGTGAACACAGTCAAGGCCTGGCTATCTGTTTTGGAGGCCTCATACATCATTTATTTTCTTCCTCCTTACTACCAAAACTTCAATAAAAGGCTCACAAAATCGCCGAAAATGTATTTTTATGACAGTGGTTTGGTTTGTTATTTGTTGGGTATCCGTGATAGCAACCAGTTAGGAACACATCATTATCTGGGTAATATTGTAGAGAATTACATAGTCTCCGAACTATATAAAAAAAGAACTAACCTTGGTCAAAAACCCATATTTTGGTTTTGGCAGGACCATAAAGGGAATGAAGTTGATTTACTGATCGAGGAAAACGGCAAAACAAAGGCCATTGAAATAAAGGCCAGCCAAACGTTTAATACTCGTATGTTCGCCAACCTTCAGTTCTGGAAGAATCTGCCACAAACGGTTG
>DLXL01000134.1:3589-13267 GCA_003448025.1 Saprospirales bacterium
AGAATCTGCCACAAACGGTTGAAACCAGTCAATATCTGGTTTATGCCGGCCCACACCGCTTAACCATGGAGCAAGGGGAGATTCTTCCTTGGAAGGATGCATTAGCTGCATTGTAAAATAAGTCCCGTGAAAGGAATTTGGCGGTTTTACCTGTCCCATATCACATTCACAGTAAAGGGAATATTCAGCCCTGCACCGGTTTCGACAGTTTCAAATACTGCAAAAACTCGTTCTTTTTGGCCTCCTTGTGGAAAACGCCACCATAGTAAGCGGTTACTGTACTGCTATTCACATCCTGAATGCCTCTGGATGAAACGCAAAGGTGTTGCGCATCAATCACCATAGCCACATCATCAGTGCCTAGAATCTGGCATAGTTCCTGAGCAATTTGCATGGTTAAACGCTCCTGTACTTGCGGGCGTTTGGCAAAGTACTGCACAATACGGTTCAATTTGGATAAGCCAATAACCTCTCCATTTGAAATATAAGCCACGTGTGCACGGCCAATGATGGGTACAAAATGGTGTTCGCAGTTGGAATAAAACGTAATATCCTTTTCCACCAGCATCTCGCGATACTGGTATTTATTGTCGAACAAGGCTACCTGTGGCTTGTTCTTGGGATTCAAACCGCTGAAGATTTCTTGCACATACATCTTGGCCACTCGTTTAGGCGTGCCCCGCAGACTGTCATCAGTTAGATCCAGACCGAGCGTCAACATGATTTCCCGGAAATGGGATTCAATTTTGGCTATTTTTTCTGCATCAGATAAGTCAAAAGCATCTGGCCGAAGAGGAGTCTCCAGAGAGGTCATGTAGTGGTCGTCTCCAATTTCTTCGTCGGAGAGCAGCAAGGTTGGGCTAAATGTGGATGGAGGATTTGACATGGAGTAAGTAGATTGTTCTGGAAAATTAACAGACAACTATAACCCCAACAGTCTTTATTTTGTTTAACTATTTTGCCTTATTGTGTAAAAATAATTAAACAAAATTTGATTGCTTTTGCCACCGTCATTCCCCCGGAATGGAAGCAATCAGTTTCTGGACATACGGACGTTCCGGATTATGATAGATGTCTTCCGGATACCCAATGGCTTCCATTTTTCCATTGTTCATAATCATTAACCGGTCGCACATTTGTTTGATAACGCTTAGATCGTGTGAAATAAAAAGATAGGTAAGCCCGAATTTTTCTCTCAAGTCCATCAGCAGGTTTAAAACGGTGGCCTGTACTGATACATCCAGGGCCGACACCATTTCGTCGCAAACCAAAAATTTGGGTTCCAGTGCCAAAGCCCGGGCAACACAAATCCGCTGCCTTTGGCCGCCAGAAAACTCATGCGGATATCGCTGGAAATGGTCTGATTTAAGCCCGACAATTTCGAGAAGTTCTATGGTTTTTTGCTTCCTTGTTTCATCATTATTGAATAGTCGGTGCACCTTCATGGGCTCCAATATGGCCTCTCCAATGGTCATTTTTGGATTTAATGAGGCGAATGGGTCCTGGAAAACTACCTGAATCTGCTTTCGAAGTGGACGGAACTCCGCATCGCTCATGGTGAGCAGATTTTGACCTTGATATAAGATCTCTCCTGCATTGGCATCTGTCAGCCGGGCAATGGTTCTACCCAAAGTGGTTTTGCCACATCCTGATTCGCCGGCGAGGCCAAAAGTTTCTCCCGGATACACTTCAAAGCTGATGTCCTGCACTGCATGCGTCCAGGAGGTGGTTTTACCCCACCAGTTTTTTTGTGCCGGATAACGCACCTGCAATTGTTTTACCTGTAACAGAGGCTGCTGCGTTTTAAGGTGCTCTTGTCGTTTATGTTCCTCTTGGATACTAATTACTTTGGCATCAAAACCACCCCGTTCCAGAAAATCAGGTACAGTCGGTAATCGCCAGAGTTTTTGTTTCAGGGATGGCCGGCAGGCTACCAACCCCTTTGTATAAGGGTGTGCCGGGTTCTTCAAAATCTGTTTTACCGGGCCCTCTTCTACTATCTTACCCTGATGCATGACCAAAACCCGATCACATATTTCTGAAATGACACCCAGATCATGACTGATAAACATCATGGATAAGCCCGTTTCGGCCCGCAATTCCCGCATCAATTCTAAAATGGCTTTTTGGACCGTTACATCGAGCGCTGTAGTCGGCTCGTCGGCTATGATCAGATCCGGGTTGCAGGACATAGCCATGGCGATCATGACCCGTTGTTTCTGGCCACCGCTGATCTGGTGCGGATAGGCGTTAAAGATGCGTTCGGGATCGGGCAGTTTTACTTTTTCAAACCAGGCCAGCGCTTGTTTTTTGGCTTCCTCAAAGGATACTTCCTGGTGTAACTGAATGGCCTCCGTCACCTGATGCCCGCAACGGAATACCGGATTCAGCGAGGTCATCGGTTCCTGAAAAATCATGGCAATCTGTGATCCGCGAATCTTTTGCATCTCTGGCTGAGCAGCCTTCAACAGATCTGTATTTTGCTTCCAAAGGATATTTCCACTCAATCGGCACTTGTCAGCCTCCGGCAACAGGCGCATGACCGACAAGGATGTCACGGATTTTCCGGATCCGGATTCGCCAACAATACCCAGTGTTTCACCCCTGGTAAGGGAAAAGGAAATGCCGTCCACCGCGCGGGTGATGCCCCGTTCAGAGAGGAAGTCGATAGCTAAGTTGTTGATCTCTAGCAGTTTGTCCATGTGGAGCCAGTGTTCAGCGTTTGCAAAGGTGTGAGATTTGGATTATTTCGCACGGATTTCGCAGGTGTTATTTCGCACGGATTGTTTCGCACAGATTGTTTTGCTCAGAAAGGGTAGGGCAAACTTCGTTAAAACAACATGAGCCATCCGTGTTCAGGATGGCTCATGCTTAATCGTCATCTATTGGTTTGCTGTTCAAGTACTCAGGCCGAACGCCAACTCAAACACTCAAACACTCAAACACCAAAACACTCAAACACCAAAACACTCAAACACCAAACTATGGTTTCGGTTTGGCGTTCACCAATTTGCCATTGGCATCGATTTGAATAATCTCCATACCCAGTTCCTTTAGGCCCGGCATCGTTTTATTGGCATCTGCAGCCATAAACCAACCCAAATTATTAGGCTGAACAATCGTTTTGGCTGTGGAATGCACATCTTTCAAAGAAAGGCCTTGCACTTTGGCGCTGTATTTCTGCCAATAGTCGTCAGACAGGTTGTATTTCACAATATCACGAACGCTTCCATTTACCGCGGCATTGGTTTCCCACATGCCACTCATGCCAAGCACCGTGTTTTGTTTGGTTTTGTCGAACTCCGCCTGAGTCATTTGTTTTTCACCCACAAACATATTCACCTCTTTAATCACCTCCTGAATGCTTTCTTTGGTTTTGTCTGTTTGTACTGGTGCAAATACTACAAATGGACGTTGTCCGCGGGTATTCTGAATGGTTGAACGAGCGCCATAACTCCAACGCTTGTCTTCACGGATATTCATGTTGATACGGCTGGTGAAATCACCACCCAATACATTGTTCATCTGATCAATCGCCACTTCATCCACCTGACCGTATGGTTTGGTCAAATATCCGGCTACAATGAGGCTTTGCTGACTTTCCGGACGATCAATCAGGAAAATTTTGTTGTTGGTATTGGAGGTTTTTACTTCAGGAATAACCTTTTTGGTCAGGGTGCCTTGTTGCCAGCCGCCAAAGCGTTTTTCCAGTTTGGCAGTCAGTTCTTCAAGGGTAATATCGCCTGTAACAACAATGGTTGCATTATTTGGACGGAGCCATTTGTTGTAAAATCCTTTGATGTCGTCCAGGGTAATGCTGTTTACAGACTCTTCTTCACCTGAGCCGGTCATAGGCATGGCGTATGGGTGGTTTTCACCGTATAGCAGCGTTGGCATTACACGCATGACCATGCTTTGCGGATTTTTCTTTTCGTTCTGAATACCGCTTACCTGTTGGGTTTGGAGACGTTTGAAATCTGCATCGGGGAAAGAAGGATTCAACACTACATCAGCAAGGAGATCCAGACTGGGATCCAGACTTTGTTTCAGCGTATTAAGACTTACATAGGAATTATCCAGATCGGAGAAAGTACCCAGGCTGGCTCCCAGTAATTGAAGGCGTTCGTTGATTTGGAGCGAGTTCATGTTTTTGGTGCCTTCATCCAACATATCCATGCCCAACTTTGCCAGACCGAGTTTGCCACCAAATTTGTCGGTGCAATACCCAGCATCAAACATGATATTGGCAGAGATGGCTGGGCTTTCGGTGCGTCGGGCTAATACGACTTTCATGCCATTTTTGAGGGTGGCACGCTGAATAGCCGGGAATTTAGCGGTAACATTTTTGTCGACCTCAGGTGCTTTGGAGCGATCGGCCTCGGTGCCGGTTACGGTATATTCCGGGAACGGATCACAAATCATGGTAATATCGCCATCTGTGAGCCATTTTTGGCAAACCATCTGTACGTCTTTGGCAGTTACCTGATTAAGCCAGTTATTGTAGGTTTTGTAGAAGTCGGGGTTGTCGCCGTATACTTCATATTCTGCCAGCGGGTCGCTCTTGCCGCCAAATCCGCCGATGCGCTCCAGTCCTTTGATGAAGCTGGCAAAATAAGAAGCTTTTACCCGCTTTAGTTCTTCTTCAGTTGGGCCATTTTTTATCAGTTCATCCAGGATTTCACGAACCGCCTTTTCCACTTCCTCTACGGTTTTACCTTTTTTGACGTTCACCATAAAAGTAAAAGTGCCACCGATTTCAGAAGGCCCGTTGAAGCAGTTAGCCGAGGTGCAGATTTGTTTTTCGTAAACCAATTTTTTGAACAGGCGGCTACTTTTTCCGGAGGACAACACGCTGGAGGCGATGTCCAGAGCAGCATTTTCCTTGTTTCCCCATTCAGGAGTATTCCAGGAAATAACCAAACGGGATTCCGGCACACGATCCTGATAGTGAACACGTTTGCTGCCGGTACGTTTCGCCACGTTTACCTCCGGCCGTGCGATGGTTGGCCCGGCCGGGATATTGCCGAAGTATTTCAACACTTTCTCGTAGGCAGCATCCGGCGTGATATCGCCGGCAATCACCACCACTGCGTTTGCTGCGCCATAGTAGGTTTTGAACCACTCGTGAACGTCTTCGAGGCTAGCAGCATTCAGGTCTTCCATTTCGCCAATTACGGTGTGGCCATATGGGTGGTGTGGCGGATAAGCTTCTTTTTGAAGGATATCCCAGCCTTTCGCATATGGCTGGTTTTCGCCCTGGCGCTTTTCATTTTGTACCACGCCGCGTTGCTCGTCCAGTTTGCCCTGGTCGATGGCGCCAAGTAAGTGACCCATCCGATCACTTTCTAGCCAAAGTACCTGGTCAAGAGCGCCCACCGGTACATTCTGGAAGTAATTGGTGCGATCGTCATTGGTCGTACCATTCAAATCTGTACCACCGATGGCTTCAAGCGCCTGAAAGTAATCGGTATTAAAGTGTTCAGAACCGTTGAACATCAGGTGTTCAAACAAGTGTGCAAAACCTGATTTGCCAGGCTTTTCATTTTTGGATCCCACGTGGTACCAAACATTGATGGCAACGATGGGCGCTTTGTGGTCCTCATGTACAATGAGGCGAAGGCCATTGGGTAAAACAAATTTCTTAAAAGGTACATCAATGGCGTTGGGATCATAGGATGGGAGGTCCTGTGCGAACAGAGAAAGGGCTGAAAACAGGATCAGACCCAGCAGTGAAAGTCGTTTCATAACTTCGTTTCTGTGAATGAATGGATTGGTGAGCGCGTTTTTGATGCAGTTCAGGTAGAATGTCATAATTTGCAAAAACGCGCCCGAAGATGAATCAAAAACTGCCAGGAAAGACAAAAGTTTGGATGAAAAGTTGGATTATAAGGCTGAATAGTCGACTAACAACGATAGAATAGCTCCAAATAAAAAAACCGGAGCGTGAGACAACGCTCCGGTTCATGACAGGAAGGATTACTTAAATGAAGTGCAATAAAGCGTGTTCTAATTATGGTACAAAAAAGGATTAAAAGGTCGCCAATTCTGAAGGAACCGTGTGAAAAGAAGGACATTGAAATGACTTCAATACTCCTTTCGCAGGTGGTTTTCATAACTGCTCAGCTCCTCTCCTGACAAAAGAGATTAACCCGTGGTGAAGGTGTTAAAATGAATTTAATGGATTAAAAATTAAACGCTTGCGCGAAAAAGAAAGATTATTTCAGGCGGAGGCCCAATATTTTTTAGCAACGGTAGGTACTTATCTTCCAAGTTTGGGGTTAAGGCATGATTTCATTCCAGATGATATAATCACCATTATCGTACTTTCCGCCTTTAACTGTTCCTGGTTCAACATTTCCAGTGTCTGAAGTGTTCCCATCATCAGAAGTGGTGGTTGATGTTGGAGCATATGTGGTCAGGAGCAGATGGGCGAGTATCAGGAAGATATTCATGTTGGGAGACGTTTTATTTGTGAATCAAAATCTGTCACAAAGGTGAAACTGTCTCCTTTCCAAAAAAAGGACAGAAACCCTGAATTCAATACAGGCAGATTTGGGCATAGATATACCCGGGCCTCCCAGCGCTGCTGTGGATAGGTCAAAGAACTAAACAACCTTAGGCAGATGTGCTACTTTCGTCTATTAGATGAAAGTACCGCACATATATGATTATTGCTATTCCAAATGGTGTTACATTTGTCTGGTTAATTTAGTTACAAAGGTAATTGGAGCCCCAAGACCCAAAAAAGGACAATTTTCCCGGAATCAATACATGGAGAATTTATGTGTTATGATTTTTGTCATTCATAAAAAGCTATATGGATTTTGATGCTCTGAAAGATCTGGTCAAAACCATCACCCGAAACAAGGTCAAACAAATTGAAGTGCTTGGCAATCCGGGTGAAGATGGCAGCAGGGTAGAGGCCCTCTACGATGCCATTGCCAAGGATAAGGTAGCATCTGATGAAGCTGCTGCCCAATTACTTTATGGAGAAGATGAGTCCGCTAAGTCACAGGCATATCTGAGATTGAAAGGCCGTTTGGAGAGAAACCTGCTGAACACCGCTTTTTTCGTGGATGTAAACCAGCCAATGTTCAATGAAAGAGCCAAGGCATGGTACAACTGTTATCGGGATTTTGCAGCCGGATATATATTATTAGGACGCGAGGCCAGAAAAGCCGGAATCCATGTGCTGGAACAAGTTTTGGAACAAGCGATCAAGTATGAGTTTATCGAATTAACCACAGAGATTGCAGGAAGGCTAAGGCGCGAATTTTCCAGAGCAGCCAGTTCAACGGCCATGCATGAACGATACTCAAAAATTCACCGGGAATATGAGGCCAAACGCAGACTGGAGTTGCAGGCACTTGAACATTATGAAGCGCTTGTTTCCTATTATATCGTTAAGCGATCGCCCAATGAGGAGATTCACAAACATGCCTCTGTTTTCTACGACGAACTTAAGCCATTGACAGAAAAGGCAGATACCTGCCTTTATTATTACCATACATCCCAAATTGGTATCATTAAATACTTGTCGGTTAATAATATCCCGGAAGTACTGAAGATTTGTAATGAAGCGTTGGGGGTATTAAAAGATCGAAAAAATACTAACCGGGAAACCCTGGTGGCATTTGCCGGACAAAAATTAGCCTGCTTTATCCAATTACGAAGATTTGATGAAGAGGGAGATACCATTGCAAACTATGCCCTTTCCACCTCTGAGGATGGATCTTATAATTGGTTCCGGTCTCTTGAACTTTACCTCTATTACAACCTGTTTGCCCGGAGATACGACAAAGCGCTGGAACTTTTTGAAAAAGGTGTCAAACACCCTAAATTTGAAACATTGAATGGGGCCGCACGCGATAATTGGCAGCTTTTTGGGGGGTATATCCATCTTTTAGCTGCTTTAAATAAACTTCCTCAATCTAAAGTAGAAAGTGTTGTAGGCACTTTCCGATATGCCAAGCTCTCCAACGAAATTACGGTGCTCGACAAGGACAAGCAGGGTATGAACATTCCGCTTGTACTACTTCCTGTGATCTATAACCTGGTTAAGGGAACATTTGATAACGCCGATATTTCACCGGAATCACTAGAAAAATATCGTAAACGATACCTGGATAATG
Source organism: Saprospirales bacterium (assembly GCA_003448025.1). Classification (GTDB taxonomy): domain Bacteria; phylum Bacteroidota; class Bacteroidia; order Chitinophagales; family Saprospiraceae; genus M3007. The sequence continues at coordinate 11,722 of DLXL01000134.1, forward strand.
ATATGAACCGCCGAAGCGCGGCGTTCCTGAATATGCTGATTGCCTATGCCAAACGCGACTATCAATCGGCAAGTGCTGAAAAGAAAATCAAAAAAGAATTAGAAATTCTGGAAAAAGAGCAGCCATTAGTGGCCGGGCAAACCTATGCCGTGGAGATTATCCCATATGAAGACATCTGGGAAATGATGACTGAATCAACTGTAAAAAAATAATAGACTTGTTGCGATGGGGGCGATTGCGCGAGGTGGCAGCAGACAAGGCGAAATATGCAGTTGCATGCGGGCAATTCGGCGTCCCAAGTACTCGGGATAACGCCGCCGTATAAAAAAATTCGGCCGCATCGCGCAAAGAATACCTCGTGGCAACAAGTCTGGTAAGGCACCTCTGCGGTAGAAAATCTCCTCCGCTTTTTTGTTCAGTCTTCTATCAGATTACCGGCAAGATCCACCGGAAAGAGCATACTTTTTCTCTCCGGTTTTTTCAACGGTCAGTTGATGCGTAAGCGCCAGAGATTCCAGAACCTTCTCGATAGGCTGACTTGTTAGCGGGGCGCTGTGAGGACATTCCCTCACTTCTGCGTTGTTTAATACTATAGTTACACCATAATATTGTTCCAAATCTTTAACCACCTGCCATAGGGGAGTACCCACAAATTCCAAACCTCCTTTTTGCCAGGCCAGTTCGTTCATGGAAGCAGGCTTAGAAATGGTGATTTTTCCTGCATTATGGTTAAATTCAGCTTTTTGTCCGGCTGTTAGGATCGGACCTTCCTCATTGGCATTTGGCGCAAAACGCACTTTGCCGGATTCTACAAGTACTATGGTTTTGGTTGCTTCTTGCCGAATATCAAATTCAGTACCTAATACCTGCACATAACCACCTGTTGCCAATTCAACCTTAAATGGATGGGAGGGGTCATGAGCTACCTCAAAAAAACCTTCACCTGTGAGTTTTACGCCACGGATAGGTCCACTCAGGCTTTTAGGATAGGTCAGACTACTTCCTTTGCGTAACCATACATGGCTTCCATCGGGCAAAATCAGTGATTTTTGATCCGAGGCTGCTAATATTTCCATGGTTTCGGGGCCTGAAAGATAATTCCAGCTCCAGAGGGATACAACCAGAACAGCTACGGCGGCGGCTATCCGTACCAGTGCCCGACTCCAGGAAAAGCGCACGGGGGCTTGCTCAGTAGCGCGTATACGAGCCTGAACCTTTTGAAAATCACGGGAGAGATCCGGTTGAAATGTTTTTCCATACCCTTCCGTTTTATCCCAAAAACGCTTTAGCCCTTCCGCTAAGTGCTGGTTTTGCTCTGATGAGCTTAACCATTGCTCCAACTTGGGCAATTCATCCGCCTGGATTTCTCCGCTGAACTTTTTCTGCAGTAGTAAGAGGTATTCGCTTTCTTTCATGATCTGTTTGTGGAATTTTCAATTGGGTTTTTCATCCTTAAGACAAAATTTCAAAGGTGTCCCCCTATGCGATAAGCCACCATTTTAGGCACAAAATGACAACCGGCGACAACTCGCCATATTGAGATAGA
>DLXL01000618.1:0-2334 GCA_003448025.1 Saprospirales bacterium
CCCATAAACCCATAAACCCCATAACCCCATAAACCCCACAAACCCTACTCCTCCACATCTATCTTCGACACCAACACACGATCAATTTTGCTCTTATCCATGTCTACTATTTCAAAACGATACCCTTCCGTTTCCAGGATATCTCCAATTTTAGGAATTTCGCTGAGTTTATACAAGATAAAGCCTGCCAGGGTTGAGTAGTCGGCATCCTCAAAATCAAATTCTTTGAGGCTCAGGGTTTCGCGCAACTCATCAATCGGAATCATGCCATCCACCAATAAGCTTCCGTCCTCCCGGGTTACGATATTCGGATCTTCAGTGTCGTCGAGGTCTGGAAGGGTTCCAAAAATATTTTCCGTCAGATCGTGCAACGTAATAATGCCCTGTGTGGAGCCATATTCATCTACAACAACCGCAAAGTAGTTTCTTTCTTTACGGAAGCGTTCCAGAATCTTTAAAGCATTCATAGATTCTGGTATGTATAATGGCTGGGATGCAATTTTTCTGAAATCAAATCCTTTTTTACCCAGGTTGTCTATATAGTCCCTGAGTTTAACTACCCCAATGATGTTTTCGATATTATCCTCGCACAACAAGAATTTGGTGTAACCACTTTCCCGGATAATGCGATCGTTTTCTTCGGGGTCTGACTGTATATCAATCCATTCAACATCATTTCGGTGTGTCATGATTGTATAGGCGTCACGATCGGCAAAACGGAGGATGTTGGTGATGAACTCACTTTCTTTTTGTTCGAGAACGCCCTGTTGTTTGGCCATTTTGACCATTAATTTGATTTCATCCTCCGAGATGCTTTGCTGGTCGTTGGGTTTGATGAACAGCATTCTCATGAACAACTTGGTACTCCAGCTCAAAAAAACAGAGATTGGCCCGGTAAACTTGGTGATCATATTCATTACCGGGGCACATGCAATAGCCAGGGGTTCGGCGTATTGGATAGCGATATACTTGGGGGCCAATTCACCCACAATCAGGGAGAAGTAGGTGATCAGGGTTACAACCACCGAGAGGGAAATTTGCTCACTATAGGGGGCGGCTGCCGGAATCATTCTGACGAGTGGTTCTAACTGGTGCCCGATAGCTACACCGGCATAAGCACCTTCCACAATACTGATCAGGGTAATCCCGATCTGCATGGCAGAAAGGTAATGGTCTATATTGTCCAGCAAATCAACGGCAATGGCTGCATTGCGATTTCCCTTGAGCTTTTCACCTTCCAGGCGTGATCTTTTGGCGGTAAGCAATGCAATTTCGCCCAGCACCAGAAATCCGTGCAGGACGATGAGGACGACTACTATAGCAATTTCCATGCAAATAATGCTCCGTTGCCGCTTTGAAAAAAGGTGTTTTGCTGGCGCAATTTATACGGGCGGCGTGGTAGCTTGGCTTCCAAGAGAATCAAGTAAAAAAAGTTGCGCCGAACTTTGTTCTGGATTCAAGGGCAAAAATAGGCACTTTGCCAAATTTTTCATAAGAAATAATTAGGGTTGCCTGCACAGCAAGAAAAATTTTGTTAAAAAGTAAAAAAAATTTCCCTCTCCCGAAAATATGCCCATACATTTGGGACTGTTAAACGGCTCAAAGCCAACATTCATCACCAACTTTATATCTGCGTATCGGCTAGAAACTTGTACACCATTTAAATTTTTGAACCAATTTAACTGGTTAAAAGCAAAACCCATTTGCTCATGCAAGTTATGCCAATGCTCCATGATCAGGAACTGATCGCCCGTTACGCTGATGGTGATGAACAAGCCTTCGAGATTCTCCTTTCTCGTTACAAAGGTAAAATTTACACCTCTATCTATCTTTTTGTAAAAGATCGTGCTCTTGCTGAGGACATCTTCCAGGAAGTGTTTATCAAGATCATTGACACGCTCCGCCGGGGCAAGTACAATCACGAAGGTAAATTCGTGCAATGGGCCATGCGCATTGCCTACAACATGTGTGTGGATTATCACCGTCGCAACAAACGTCGTGCACATATCAACCCCAGCCCGGAGTTCGATATTTTCGACGTTCTTCGTGTAAGTGATGAAGGTCCTGAAACCATGATTATGCGTTCCGAAACACATAATCGTATACGTACGCTCGTAGATTCACTCCCGCCTGAACAACGTGAGGTGGTAATCCTTCGTCACTATGCCGATATGAGTTTTAAAGAGATCGCAGGCCTTACCCGCGTGAGCATCAATACTGCACTGGGCCGTATGCGCTATGCCCTCATCAATATCCGCAAAATGATGTCGGAGAAAGAAGTGGTACTCCAGTAGGAATATCCAATATCGAATATCCAATGTCCAATGTCCAAGT
>DLXL01000618.1:2467-5611 GCA_003448025.1 Saprospirales bacterium
AATGTCCAATGTCCAAGTGGTGCGGGTGTTTGGCGTCAGCACGTTTTCGATTGGCACAAGTTCTATGAGTTCTTCAGCCAATCACCCGTGAATAGTCACACATAAGTGCTGACGCCAGACACCCGCACCACTTGGACATTGGATATTGGATATTCGATATTGGATATTTCTTGCGTTTCTTTGCGGCATGAATGCACTTGCAGAAACTCATTTTCAATTTCCTGGCCAAACGGCCTTTTATCGCGGAAAGGTTCGCGATGTTTATTCTATAGGGGATGTATTAGTAATGGTGGCAAGCGACCGAATTTCGGCGTTCGACCACATCTTGCCCAGGGCAATTCCCCATAAAGGGGCGGTATTGAATCAAATTGCCGCTTATTTCCTCCAGGCTACCAGTGATATTTGTCCAAATTGGCTGATTTCAGCCCCTGATCCCAACGTGGCTATCGGCTTGCGTTGTGAGCCGGTACGGGTAGAAATGGTGATCCGTGGCTATTTAGCCGGACATGCCGCCCGGACCTATGCTTCAGGACTACGCACGCTTTGTGGCGTGTCATTGCCGGAAGGGATGCGTGAAAATGATCGCTTCCCGGAACCGATTATTACGCCGAGTACCAAAGCAGAGGAAGGACATGATGAAGATATCTCCCGCGAAGAAATTCTCGAGCGCGGCCTGGTAAGCCCTGAACATTATGCGCAAATGGAGGCCTACACACGCGCACTCTTCCAGCGCGGAACAGAAATGGCGGCTGCACAGGGCCTTATCCTGGTTGATACGAAATATGAGTTCGGTTTGAAGGACGGAAGGATACTGCTTATGGACGAAATCCATACGCCCGACAGTTCCCGATATTTCTATGCAGAAGGCTATGAAGAGCGCCAGCAAAAGGGTGAAAAACAGCGCCAACTTAGTAAGGAATTCGTACGCGAGTGGCTGATCGCCAATGGTTTCCAAGGCAAAGAAGGTCAACAAATGCCTGTGATGCCAGATGCCTTTGTTCGGGAAATCTCTGATCGTTACATAGAACTTTTTGAAAGAGTGACCGGCCGGACGTTTGTAAAAGATACTCATGCCAATATTATCGCTCGCATTGAAGAAAACGTACTGGAAGCACTGAATCAGATATAGTAAGGTGTCTTTCCTGAGTACGTACAGTATCCATTGCTGCAACTGTCAGGGTGTGGCAAAATATGAGTGCCAGGATCTGGCATTGAGCCATTCATGCAATTGGTTAATCTGCACACAAAGGGAAGGCTATAGTACTTTGCACCCTAACCTTTTTTCCATGAAATACGTTGCTCTTGTATTATTACTATTCACTGGCGCTTCTCTTTTTTCCCAGCCGGTAAGCCTCATTTTAGCACCACAAGCTACTGCCGCTGAAACCAGGGCGGCAGCCATTTTGAAATCATATCTGGGCAAATTGACCCCTCAGCCCATTACTGTTACCCGTGAACCGAAATCGGAGCCTGTACCTCCGGCCATTTTTATTGGCCAGAGTCCGGCATCTCAGGCGCAGGGGTTTATTTTTCCGGATAAGATGGCAGAAGATGCATTGTTCCTGCACGGGAAAGGCGGCATGGTGGCCCTGGGAGGTGAGGGAGAAAAGGGGGCTGAATATGCCGCCTATTCGCTGCTTGAATTGTTGGGATGCAGGCGTTTCAGTCCTCGTGATACCCTGATACCCAAACTGGAAACCATTCAACTCCCGGTGCTTCCTGCAAGAGTGGAAACGCCTGCCTTCCCTTACCGGGAGTTATGGTATGAACCTGCTATGGATGATTCCTGGGCGCGGTGGCACAAGCTCAAAACCCATACACAAAAGAATAAAGAATGGGGGATGTTTGTGCATACCTTCGATAAACTTTGTCCGCAAAATCAATACTTTAAGGAGCATCCGGAGTACTTTTCATTTAACGGGGCACAATACTCTCCCGGCCAACTTTGCCTCTCCAACGATACGGTATTTCAAATTGTTGTGGCCAGTCTGCGTGCTGCCATAGCTCAAAACCCTGAGGCAAAATACTGGTCGGTTAGTCAGAACGATAATTACGATTACTGCAAATGTTTGCGTTGTGCAGCTTCCGACCGCAAATACGGAAGTACAGCTGGTTCATTGCTGCTGTTTGTCAATCGGGTGGCCAGGGAATTCCCCAATAAAGTCATTTCCACGCTTGCTTATCAATATACCCGAAAAGCGCCTAATGGCCTTAAACCGGAACCTAATGTAAATATCTGCCTGTGCAGTATTGAGTGTAACCGCGGAAATCCGATTGAAGAAGGTTGTGCAGATTTCGCCAACGATGTACGTGAATGGTCGGCATTGACGTCGAACCTGATGATCTGGGATTATGTAGTACAATTCAGGTCGTATTTCGGGCCATTTCCGAATTGGAAAACCCTGCAACCCAATCTGAGGTTTTTTCAAAAGAACCAGGTGCAAATGATGTTTGAGCAGGGAAGTGGTCGGGATCGGTCCGAGTTTTCTGATATGCGGGCATACCTGCTGGCCAAGCTGATGTGGAATCCAAACGCCAGTCAGGATTCCATTCTGGCTGATTTTCGGAAGGGTTATTATGGGGAATATGCCGGATTTGTAGATCGTCATATAAAGGATCAAATCAGGCGAATGGAAAAGCATGGTAAAAAACTCTGGATTTACGATGTGCCTCAGAATGAACCATTTGTGCGCGATAGTTTTTATTACCGCATGATGAATTTCGATCAGGGAATGTCGAAACCGTCTGACCCTAAACTGGAGCGGCGGATGAGGCCTATCGTGTTGGTAGAACTGTTCTCGTTCCTGGAAAATATGAAATCCGTTCCAACCAGGGGAGATGATTTCCTGGCCCGAAATGCCTATATGATGTTTCGGTTCGATACCAGTGGTTTGCACAACATGTTCAACAGTTTTGAACAGTGGTGTTCGGAAGTTGGAATGAATCATCTGAATGAAAACAGGTATACCCCGGCTCAGTATGTAAAGGATTTTCGGGAATTTTTGGCCCGAATACGGGATGCTGCTGAATCCATTGCGCTAAATGTTCAACTTGCCGAACCGGCTTCTCCGCAATATGCAAGCGGTAAAGCGGAAGTTCTGACAGATCAGCTGGTGGGCGAAACTGACTACCGGTATAACTGGA
>DLXL01000618.1:5727-10108 GCA_003448025.1 Saprospirales bacterium
CCCTGACTACCGGTATAACTGGATTGGTTTTCAGGGAAAGGACCTGCAGGCCACGGTTCAGGTGTCGGATTCGGGTATGACCTTTATTTCCGATATCAGTATTTCCTTTTTGCAGGATCAGGCGTCCTGGGTGTTTCTTCCGGAAAAGGTCATTTTTGAAATTTCGCCGGATGGTGAATCCTTCTTTCCGGTGAAAGAAGAGAATATTCAGACTGTTCCTGAAGATACAAAGCGGTATCAAACCGTAAAGGCGCGGTTTGATATAACGGCGGCCAAGGCCATTCGTGTTACGGCCGTGAACCGTAAGATTTGCCCGGATTGGCATACCTGTAACGGAAATCCTTGCTGGATTTTTGCGGATGAGATAATAGTTAAATAAAATTACGACCCGCGATTAAACCTTTGGCCGGCTCTGAGGTCTTATCTGTACCAAACCTGAACAATTCACCATTAATGGTTGCATCGAAACCTGTTTCAGATGAACAGATTATGGAACTTTTGCGCTCCAGGGCAACCTTTGAGCGTGGTTTCAGGCTATTAATGGCGCAATATCGGGAACGCCTGTATTGGCATATCCGACGAATGGTTCTGGTGCATGACGATGCAGACGATGTGCTGCAAAACACGTTCATTAAAGTGTATCGTGGAATCGGTCAGTTTGAAGGCAAGTCTAAACTGTACACCTGGTTGTACCGGATTGCCACCAACGAAGCCATCTCCCATATGCAGAGCAAAGCACGCCACGCATCTTCTTCTATAGATGATGTACATACTTTGCTGGCGCAACGTCTGCAGGCAGATGAATGGTTTGATGGCGATGAGGTGCAAACTAAATTACAGTTGGCTATTGCACAACTGCCCGACAAGCAAAAACAAGTCTTTAACCTGCGGTATTATGAGGAAATGCCCTACGAAGAGATGTCGCAATTGCTGAACACCTCTGTAGGCGCCTTGAAAGCCTCCTTTCACCACGCAGTAAAAAAAATAGAATCAGCTTTTTCGGAGGCTGATTAGCCCCTGGAGAACAAAAAAACTGCTTTGTTATGAAAAAGCAACATTCTGAAGAGGAAATACCTGGTTTCCTGAAGAATTTGAAAGCCAAAAAAGATGGCTTTAATCTGCCGGAAGGGTATTTCAACGACATGGAAGACGCGGTGTTTGCCCGCCTGAAATCATCCGGAGACCTGGATCGTCCGGTAGTGAACGTACGTCGGGGAGGTAAAATATGGGCTTCCTTCATCCGGCCTAAAGCAGCCATGGCTTATGCTGCTGCGCTGGCGCTGGTTTTGGCTGCGGTATGGTTTATCAGGCAATCTACACAAGAATTTTCTCAGGCTCCGATGGTGGCTGTTGAACTCAGTGAAGAAGAATTGGAAACATATCTGCTGGAAAACGTCCATGATTTTGAACCGGAACAACTGGCATCCATTGAACCGGACAGGGTTCCGGAATTCACGGATGAACAGCCAACTGATCAAAATAATACCTCCAAACGAAAGCAACCAGAAATTCATCCTGACGATCTGGAAGAGATTCTGGATGAAATGACCGATGAAGAACTGGAACAGATACTCTAACCATTTAATACAAGTGCTCGCTATGAATATCATAAAGAATCAAGGGTGGATATTGCTGTTGTTTATCAGCATTACAGCCCACAGTCAGGTAGACCCTGATCAAAAAGAGGCCAGATTGGCTGCCTTCCGGGCAGAAGTGTTTACCCGGGTGCTAAACCTTACGCCTGATGAAGCCCAGGGTTTCTGGCCTGTGTATAATGAGTATGCCGACAAACGCGAACAGGTACAGCAAGATCTTCGCCCTGGCAAACAACTCGATCAAATGAGTGATGCGGAAGTTGAAGAACAAATAAAGCGACATTTCGAACTGAAACAACGGGAACTTGAACTCGAAAAAGAAGCTTATCAGAAACTTAGAAAGGTGCTTCCGCTCCGTAAAGTTGCCAAATTGCCTGCTGCTGAGCGTGAATTCCGCGAATCCCTGATAAAAAAGCTCCAGGAAGCCCGCGAACGCCGCCAGGAAAGACAGCAAATCAGGCCAGGAAGAAACAAGAGGTGAGTGTTGGAGTGTTTGGGTGTTTTGGGGTTTTAGTGTTGGGGTGTTTTGGTGTTTTAGTGTTTGGGTGTTTTGGTGTTTGGGTGTTTTGGTGTTTTAGTTTTTTAGGGGGATTAAAATCCGGATTCCTGCATCATGGCAATAGCTGCTTCAATCAGGTCCTCCACTTGTGGTTTGGAGTGATAATCCCCGTCCTGACCATATGCCGGGCGGTGGGGTTTGGCATAAAGAGATAATGGTTTTGAATCCAGCCATTAGTAACCATTTTGTTTTTCCAATACCTGTTGCATGATAAATGCAGATGCGCCGCCCTCAAAATCTTCATCCAGGAAAATTACCCGACTGGTCTTTTTGAGGCTTTTCACACAGGAATGTGGCAAATCAAAAGGGAGCAAGGTTTGAATGTCAATAATCTCTATGGAGATGCCGTTTTTTTGAAGTAATTCGGCTGCTGCACTGGCAATTTGAACGCTGGCCCCATACGTAATGACCGTGATGTCGGTCCCGGTGCGCAAAATTTCCGGCTCGCCAAGCGGTACTGTAAACGTTCCAATATTTTCAGGTAGTGGCTCTTTAAAACGATAACCATTCAATACTTCGACTACAATAGCCGGATCGTCGCCTTGAAGTAGCGTGTTGTACATACCGGCTGCCTGTGTCATATTCCGTGGCACACAGATGTGCATCCCACGCAAGGAGCCCAGCATCATACCCATAGGGGATCCGGCGTGCCAGACACCAACCAGGCGATGCCCACGGGTGCGGATGATAGCCGGTGCAATTTGTTGATTGTTGGAACGCCAGCGGAGCGTACACAGGTCGTCTGAAAGTGGAGACAACCCATATAAAAGATAGTCCAGATATTGAATCTCGGCAATGGGTCGGAGGCCACGCATGGCCAAACCAATAGCCTGACCCATAATGGTCCATTCCCTGATGCCCGTGTCGAATACTCGCTCCTGTCCATATTTTTGTTGCATTCCCCTCATTCCCTGGTTAACATCACCGATATGGCCTACATCTTCACCAAAAACCAAAAGACCGGGGTTGTTGGCAAAATTGGCATCAAAGCATGCATTCAATATTTCATATCCATCTTTTAATGGTGCATCTGCCGCATATCTGGCTTTTTCAACATTAATATTCAGTGGCGACTGAGCTGAGTGGCTCAGGAGATAGTCAGAATAAATCCGATTGCCTTCTGCCCGTTCCCGCTCAATGAACTGGTATAATTCTGTAATAGCCGAATGATGATCTTTGGCATGGGCTACCATGGCTTTTCTGGCAATTTCCAGTAGTTCAAAGCGCAAAGGTTCTTTTTTCTGGTTCAGTTCTTCGGCGTAAGTAGCGTCGGAAAGCTGGTGCAGAATAAGGGTTAGCTCATTTTTTAGCTTTCCCACTTTTTCATGATAAGCCTTGTATGCCCGTTGAGCAGCTGCGGTAGCTTCCTGCTTTGCTTCTTTTTGAATTTGCTCCAAATCTTCCGGGGTTGCCAATCCGGAGGAAAGAATCCATTCTGCCATTTTGCGATTGCAATCAAAGTTTTCTTCAAATTGCAAGCGCTCCGGACTCTTATACCGGCGGTGGTCGCCACTGGTGGAGTGTCCAAGTTGCTGGGTAACTTCCTGGATATGAAACAGTGCAGGGCGATGTGAGACACGCATCTCCGCAATACCCTCTTCATAAAGTTGGCGCAGACCTGCGTAATCCCAGGCTTTACCTTTGTGAATGCGAATACCATTCGTACCGGCCTTGTCATCGGCCTCAAAACCGGCTAGCACTTCACTGATACTTTCTTTGGTAGTCTGATATTTTTTGGGAACAGAAATTCCATAACCATCATCCCAGACACTCACGGCCAGGGGAGCCTGAACCACCCCGACAGCATTGATGGTTTCCCAGAATGCTCCTTCTGAGGTAGAGGCATCTCCAATGGTCACAAATGTTACTTCATTACCATTGTCGCTGAGATCTGCGCAGAGATGGGGCATTTCCCGGAATTTTTTACTGGCAAAAGCCAAGCCCAGCCCACGAGCCATTTGTCCGCCGGTAGGAGCAATATCTGCGGTGATATTCATCCGGTTTTTCAAATCCAGGAAACGGCCATTTGCATCCACAAACGGCGTGGCGAAGTGACAGTTCATTTGGCGGCCTCCGGAAAAAGGATCCTGATATGGATCTCCATAGAGTTGTGCGAAAAAGGCATCCAGCGTAGAGAGTCCCAGGGCGAACATAAGGGTTTGATCCCGGTAATACCCAGACCGGAAGTCTCCTTTTTTCCATGCCCGGGCCATGGCCACTTGTGCCA